>CAZLYH010000073.1:0-9910 GCA_964563775.1 uncultured Syntrophomonadaceae bacterium
CTCCAGGCGGGCAGGAATGGTTCTAAGCTCCAGGCAGGCCGCCCGGGACTCGATCCCAATCCGCGCCATCTGCGATTCCATTCGCAACTGCACCATCCCTGCCCCCTCCTATATACGGTTTTTGACGCTGACTTACGCTGACTTACGCCGATTGGCTTGTAAATGATCAACGCTGAAATTTATATATTAATTGGATTTGCTACGGTTTTTGACGCTGACTTACGCTGATTGGCTTGTAAATGATTAACGCTGAAATTTTTATTAATTCGATTAGCTACGGTTTTTGACGCTGACTTACGCTGAAAAATAGAATCTTATTATCTGTATATCTGGCGGTTTTCAGGTCTCTGCAGTACTCTTCTTCTAATACTTATATCATCACCAAAATTAATTAACAGTCCTATTTCTTTGCCGGTAGATTTTAGATAGTTTACTAACTGAACCTCGTGCACTGATGATATAGATTGTACCGCTTTGAGTTCTACAATTACCTTGTCTTCGATTAAGAGATCAGCTACAAACTCACCTACCACCACATTCTTGTAGCTTACATCTATTTGAGCTTGTTGAACCGCACTAAGCCCCCGTTTCGCAAGTTCCACCATCATTGCATTCTCATAAACCTTTTCCAGATATCCCGAACCCAACTCCTTAAATACTTCATAAGCGCACCCAATTATCTTCTCTGTAAGTTCAGACTCCATATATTTGGAGCTACTATTATCCTTCACTAATCATCCCTTCAATCCCCTATCAGCGTCTTTCAGCGTCCGTCAGCGTTAGTCAGCGTCAAAAAAATAATCCGCGTCTATCCCTATCCATTATCCTTTTATCCCTATCAGCGTAATTCAGCGTCCGTCAGCGTTAGTCAGCGTCAAAAAAATAATCCGCGTCTATCCCTATCCATTATCCTTTTATCCCTATCAGCGTAATTCAGCGTCCGTCAGCGTTAGTCAGCGTCAAAAAAATAATCCGCGTCTATCGTCCCTTTTCCCGCTAGCGCAGGAAGTCGACCAGGCTGGGCATGACGATGCGGGCGCCGGCGGCCAGGGCGGCGCGGTAGACATTTTCCTGCATTTTCAGTTCCATGATGACTTCAGCTTCGTTGGCGTCCTCGTTCTGGCTAAGCAGGCCGGTCAGGTTTTCCTGGGTGGAGATAAGCCGATTTTCCTGCAGCTCCAGCCGGTTGACCTTGGCGCCGATGGTAGCGCGGTGCTGCAGCAATTCCTGCAGCCGAAGATCTATTCCCCCGAGTTCATTACCCACATCCGGCAGCTTGCCCGCCTCCACCTTGCGGGCCAGATCGGCGGTGTAGGCCAGGATTCCTGCCTGGTAATCAAAAGAAACCGCCGGATCAGCACTGGCGAAAGTGCCAAAACTAAAGGTCATGCTGCCGTCATAATTCAGTCCGGTGCGGTCATTCATATTCAAAAAGGTAAGCTCGGTAGTGTTGTTATCCAGCACCCCCGGTGCAAAGGAAAAGGTTTGCTCCAGAGTCTGCCCCATGTTGTCCTCAAAGGATATGGTAACCCGGTGATCACCAGCGGCGGACTGGGCAGTAAGATCGATGATGCCCTTATCCCCGGCGGTCAATTCGGACAGAATGGCTCCCGTAGACTCAAAAGTCATAGCCCGGTCAATCACCTGGTCGGCGGTAGCCGTGGCCGGGTCCAGGCCGGTAAAGTCCGCCCCGTCCAGATTGCTCACATCGACGGCCAGATTAACCTGAAACTGCACATTGCCGATGGTTACCGTTTGCGGGGTGGCGGCCGCGGGCAGATTGACAAAAGTACCGGAAGAATCAATAAACTGATACTCCAGCTCAAATTTGGGGCTGGGCTGCCCCGGCGGAGGAACCACATTATGCGCCCCGGTAGCGCTGTCATACTCATGAGTGCAGTAACTGTAGGTAACCGTGTGCCGCAGAGGATCCACCCTTTCCACGGTCAACTCCATGGAAGCGTTGAGGTTATCCCCGGCTGTTAGCGTCAGCCCGGGTGGGTCCTGATAACCCCCCAGGATACTTTTGGTACCCACCTGCTGCAGGTATTTTTGCGGCAGGCTGAGCTGGGCGGGAGATGCTACGCCGGCTACTTCGGTTTGCACCTCATATCTTCCTTCGCGCAGGCTGTTGGTACTAAGGCCCAGCAGACCGGAAGCACTGTCAATATTCAGATCATTGAGACGCCCCATGAAGAAGTCCTTCATCCCCACCAGGTTAATAGGAACCTCCACACCGATGCCGATTTCCGCCTCCAGTTTATTTTCATTCCCCACCCAGACACCATTCTGGTAGGGACGCTCCGTCACATTGGTGCCGCCAAAAATAAACTTGCCGCCATAATCGGTATTGGCGATCATGCCCAATTGAGCATAAAGCTCCTTGATTTCCTTGGCAATGGCCTGGTGCGCGCTGGGATCGTTGGTTCCGGTGGCCCCCTTTACCGTCAGTTCCCGCAAACGGTGCATAAGTTCATTGATATTTTTGCAGGCCCCGTCGGTGGTTTCCAGAAAACTAACTGCTTCCCCGATATTGGCCAGGTACTGGTCCCCTTCCACCAGATTGGTGCGCAGGCGCAGCGACTTGACCAGGGCGGAGGGGTCATCTGATGGCCGGTTGATTTTCCGGCCCGAGGCCAGCTGGCGCTGCAGTTTATCCAGCTGTTCCATGCTGGAAAACAGATTACGGCGCAGAGTATTCACCATCATGTTGTTGGTAATGCGGGTCATTTACATCTACCTCCCCACCAGGCCCATGCGGTTGATGATAACGTCAATCTGCTCATCAATGGTCGTGATAAACCGGGCTCCGGCGTTATAGGCATGCTGGAACTTGATCATATTGGTCATTTCCTCGTCCAGAGAGACCCCGGAGAGCGACTGCCGTTTATTCTCCAGCTGGCTGAGCAGGATTTCCTCGTTGTTTAACATGCGCTGGGCCTCCTGGGACTGCACCCCTACATCGGCACACAGGCTGCGCCAGAAGTCGTCACCGGTCATATCCTCCAGCAGTCCCGTCTCCGGAGCTGCCGGTCCTGCCTGAAAGGTGGCCGTACCGTTAAACAACAGTGGATGGGCGGGGTCAGTAACATCCCCGTCTGCTACCCCGACAAAACTGGCACTGGGCGAGTAAAAGGTCAGCCCCCGCCCGTCACAGCGTACATAAACCGGCACCTGATCTGTTTTTAAATCAGTGTTGCTATCCAGTTGCTTCTGAATGGCCTGGGCCAGATCGGTAAGGTCCTTGAAAGCATTATCCCCCGGCCCTGGGGCGGTTATCTCAATTACTGTGGAAAGCGTAACCAAAGGATCATTGGGATCGGTATACTGTATGGTCAGATAACCGGCCATGGTCTCATTGGGAAAGTTTATGGTTAGATCGGTCAAATCAAACTGGTACTCATTGCGGTTCAGGTCGTGTTTAAGGCGGGCAATCTTTAAGGCATTGGCCCCGTCGCCAAAATTCAGCTTGCTGCCATCCTCTCCCCAGGTTACATGGCTGGCGGCGGCAATATTTTTCGGATCGGCCTCGATTAACGGGTTGACACTCATAAATTTGGCCCAGTTGTCCACCGTCTCACCCGCTGCCGGCATGGTAAAGAAGTTGATACCATCCGGGTAGGTGACTTCCGAGTAAGGAGTGGTCGGATCGTTGGCCTTGTTATTGAGGGTATACCCCCCCCGGTGCAGGTCGTTGGTACGCAGGATAATGGTGCGGGCCAGCTGGTTCAGATCCTCCAGCATGGTGGGGATAAGTTCCTTGTAAGGAGAGACGCCCGTTTCCAGGCTGGTCTGGCCGCGAGCATCCAGCAGACCCCGTATCTCCCCGCCGTTGACCCGCAGCCGCAGTCCGGTCTCCTCCCAGGTTACCAGGTGCATGCCCTGTTCATCCTGGCGCGTGGTCAAGTTAAAATTATAAATTCCCTCCACCAGGGTACCATCACCCACATCCACACTGATCAGCCCATTCTCGCGATTATGTACCGCTATATTGGCGATTTTACTGAGCTGATCCAGCAACAGATCCCTTTTATCCATGAGATCATTGGGCTGCTTGCCTTCGGCCACAATAGCCATAATCTGCCGATTCAGATCGGCAATTTGCTTGCCCAGTGAATTTATTTCATCTACTTTAATCTGCACCTGCATATTGACATCTTCCCGCAGCTCCTTGAGCTGGCGGTAGGTGTGGTTAAAGGCCTCCGCCAGAGCCATGCCCCGCTGAGCAGTAACACTGCGCGCCGCCTCACTCTCCGGGTTCAGGGAGAGAGTCTGCCAGGATTCCCAGAACTTATCCATGACGCCGCGCAGGCCGTCCTTGGAGGGCTCGTTAAGAATAACTTCTACTTTGTCCAGGGTATTCTGCAGGGATTCCCAGTAGCCGGCGCTCTTGTTCTCATGGCGGATTTGCGCGTCCACAAAGGCATCGCGCAGCCGGTTTATGGCGGTTATCTGCACCCCGGTCCCCAACTGCCCGATTTTAGTGCTGTGGAACAGCACCGGCGCATGAAACGGGGGGGTGGTGACCACTTCCGCCATCTGGCGCGTGTACCCGGGGGTATTGGCATTGGCCACGTTATGCCCGGTTATGCTCAGCAGTGTCTGGTGAGTCATTATGGAACGTTTGCCGATTTCCAGGCCAAAGAAGTTTCCCATTGTGGTGACCTCGCTTCCCTTAAAGGTTGGTGAAATACCCTGCGGAAATTTATTGACGCTGATTTACGCTAAACTTTTATAATAATGTCAAGGTAAATGGGGTGATAACCTGCATAGCGCAACCATTTAAAAAATAAGTCCTTGCAGCCTTCCTCATTGCAAAAATCAGCGACAATCAGCAGCTTATATTAATCCCCTTTTAGGAATTAAACCTTTCCCAAGTTTCCTGAAACAAAAAGAGGCTAAATTCCTTGTGCCTCCTGAAATGGTTCCATTATGAAAAGGTAGGGTTCCAACCGGTTTGCGGGTTAAACCCTTTTATCCAGCAGATTGAGGCGGGGGCGAGCCCGGTCCTCATCCACCTGTTGACCTTTATCCGAATAGGTCCCGGCAATGTCACCTTCCAGCAAGGCTTCCAGGGTGGCAATATACCCCAGTGACTGTTCCAGCAGTTCGTGGTTATGGTTATTAATAACCTTCAGGCGGGACAAGTTGTAAGCCAGGCGGTTGATTTGCTCCTCCAGGCCGGCATATTGAGCCGGAATCTCCGTCTGCACCCGGCTCAGCAGTTCAGTGGCCGGTTGAATATCATCTCTGCCCCACTTTTGATTTATCTGCTGCTGCAGTTTGAACCGCGTCCCTTCCAGTTTTTCCAGGTTGGCGACTACCAGGCCCTCGCGCTGCATCAAGCCGTCCAGTTCCTTAAGCTGGCCCAGGACAATATGGCGCTGCTTTTCCTCTCCCAGACTAACCAGCTGGTCCAAAACCTCGTTTTCCCGCTGAATGGCAGTTTTAAACTCGTCGAGCAGCTTTTCCATGAAAACCTCTCTTTCCTAGATAAGCCGGTCTACCAGAGCCCTTTCGATCATCTTCTCGGCCACTTCATCATCAGCCACCACATAAGTACCGGAAGACATCCTTTCTTCCAGCTCGGCGACTTTTTCCGGGCGCAGATCCCCGGCCTGTTTAACCGCCTGCATAAGCTTTTGTTGCAACTTGCTTTCCCGGGAAATGGCCAGCTCATCCTTCCTGCCGGTGTTACCTGGTTCCTCAGCCTTACCGGTGCGGTTACTCTCAAACTGGCGCCCGTAAACCCTGAGAATGTTTTGTACCTGAGTTTTTGAAATAATCAATTTGTCCACCTCATCCCATAGTCGTTTCTGCGACTACTTTAGTATTCGCAAAAAAAGCACAGGGGCTTCACTACCCCTATGCTCATTTATTTTGTATTTACTCCGTATTACTCATTCTCCGGCCCATAATCTAGCCAGACTGCTTACGGCCGGACGGACCGGTTACCTGCTGCCTGTCCTGCCCGCTAAACCTTGTGGCAACCAGTTGGCATAACGCCCGGAAATTCGCCCGCCATTTACAGAGTATCTCTACTTGGTTCTGCCATCTTTTATATGCATACGATTTCCCGACGGACTGGGCGGCGGGGTAACTGGTTTTTCCGGTTCTTTGCGGGGAATGACTGTTTTAAATTGATTATCCAGTTCGTAGAGGCATTGATCACAGTAACGCCCCCCGGCTATTTTCCGGCCACAGCGTTCACATTCCAGGCTGCCTACAAAGCCCCGGGACATTAAGCGACCCTCCCGGAGAAACCCCAGAATTTTTTCTTCCTCAATGCCGGTCGCATCCGCTACCTCAAACACTGTGGCTCCGGGATGATCACGCACATACCTGCGCACAATGAGATATTCGTCCTCTTCCTTTTCCTGGCACTTCCGGCACAAGTTCTTGCCCTGATAGGCAAAGAGTTTCCCGCATTCGGGACAATTCCTGAGATCTGCCATGGTTCCACCTCCCTTTGTGGAATGCGGCTCCCTAAAAGCCTTTGCCGCTGGCCCAGGTAATAACCGAGACCCGCTCGGCTCCTCCCTCCAGCAGCGTTCTGGTGCACTCGCGGCTGGTGGAGCCAGTAGTATAAACATCATCTACCAGCAATATATTCTTTCTATATATCTTCTTCTTGTCCTTTATTTCAAAGGCGTGCAGCAGGTTTTTTTCCCGTTCTTCACGGGTAAGCTCCCGCTGTGCCGGTGTTTCTTTTACCCGCAACAAGGCGCAGACATCCATTTTCACCCGCAGATCCTTACTGATCTGCCGGCCCAGTTCCTCAGTCTGGTTAAATCCCCGCTGTTTCAAATGGGCATAGGTGGTGGGCACGGGCACAATCAGATCAATAGGCCAAAAGCGCGGCTCATCACGCACCACATCGGCCATCATCTTCCCCATGCGCACCGCCAGGTGCCGGCGCCCCAAAAACTTGAGCACTTTGATGGCGATACGGTAAGGTTCCTCATAGGGACCGACCGAGCGGGCAATGAAAAAGGCCGGCGGCTTGGTCCGGCAATCCAGGCACAACGCCTCGCCATTCTCCAAATACTTACCGCATTTGTCGCAAATGGGCAGTTCCTTTTGCATCTCGTAAAGAGTAGCGGAACACTCTTCACACCAGGGGTTGCGGGTCCCAAAGTGTCCCTCCTCCCGGCACAGGCAGCAGCAGTGCTGGGGAAAAAGAATATCCATTACCACATTTCGCATAACCGGTGTCCCCCCAAAATCAAAAGGACGGTTCTTGTGACTTCAACCGTCCTCGTAACAAGTCTCACACACCTCTCCTATCCAAATTATAGCATAGAGGACAGCAAACTTGTGATTTTTTATCGAATCCCCAGGATTTCTGCATATTTTGTCATTATGTGGGGAGGGACAAGCGCTCAGTCGATTCGGACCTGCCCTCCCAGAGAATAGCAGAGCACTGAGGGATTTTTTCGAACCAGGCTTTGCAATGCCACCTGTTGATAGCGACTGGGATGTGGGGTGCAGATACAGACCACCAACCTGTCCTGCCGGCCCAGCCCCAACAAGGTGTGCCGCAGCTTATGCTCCAATTCCTCCTCTTCGTCGCCCACATATATGGTAACCTGCCGGTACCCGCCCACATCGCGCCGGCTGGCCAGGATCAGGGCCAACATCATAAACATCCACAGGAGGAAAGAAAGCGTTTTCAGAAAAACAGCCACAAAAGAACCTCCTTCTGGCCTGTTAGTACATGATATGCCAGCAGGAGGTTGTTTGAGTACCATGTCGGTACTGATAAAACAGAGGGACCAGAGAACCGTCCGAACCGTCCGCTTGTCCCTCTCAGTCGTCGGCGACGATATGGTTTTTTAGAGCGTATACTGCTGCCTGGGTGCGGTCTTTTACTCCCAGTTTGCGAAAGATGCTGGTCAGGTGATTCTTCACCGTTTTTTCACTGATAAACATGGCATCGGCCATTTCCTTGTTGGAATTCCCCTTGACCAGCAGGACCAGAACATCTTTTTCCCGCTTGGTAAGGCGAACATCTTCTTTCTTGTGGTCACTGCGGGCCAATTCTTTGACAAATCGATTGGCCACCCGGGGATGAATTACAATCTCCCCCTGCATTACCTTATGTATGGTATCTACCAGCTCACTGCCGGCTACATCCTTCAACACATAGGCGGAAACACCGGCACGCACCATTTCAATAACCTCTTCGTCTTCATATATGGTAAGGGCAATCACATGGGTTAACGGAAGCTCCTTTTTAATCACCCGGGTGGCCACGATGCCATCGGTGCCAGGCATATTAACGTCCATCAGAATAACATCGGGCCTCTCCCGGCGAGCTATATTGATGGCTCCCTGCCCGTCGCCCACTTCCGTGATAACCTCTATCTCGGGGTCTAATTCCAGCAACTTGCGCAGGCCCTCTCTGACCAGCGAATGGTCATCGGCAATCAGGACCCTAATTTTGCTCATTACTCGCCCCCCCTTCCAGCGGCACTTTGATAATTACCTGGGTCCCCAGACCCCGGGACGATAAAATCTCCATTTGGCCTCCAAAGAGTTTAACCCGCTCCATCATCCCCAGAATACCATAGCTTTCTTTATTATCGCGAACCTGTTCCAGCTCGAACCCCCCGCCTTCGTCCTTAATAATCAGGGTTAATTCCTCCCCCCGGTCCTCCAGCTTGACCAGGGCCGACTTCATTCCCGAATGTTTGCGAACATTGGTAAGAGACTCCTGAACCAGGCGGAAAAGGGCAATTTCCAGGGACATGTCATATTTTCGTTCCTTCCCGAACAGGACAAACTCTATATTAAAATTATATTTGGCTTCATAGTCATGGAAAAAATCGCGCAACGTGGTCGCAAAATTGTCCTCATGCATTAGCGAAGGCTTCAAGTCAAACATCAGACGCCTGATGTCACTCAACGTTTCCTTGCCCATTTGCCTGATGTTGTCAATTTCCTCCAGGATATTCTGAGAATCATCTCCCCAGAGATGCCCAATCAAGTCCAGGCGAATAAGCATACTGGCCAGGCTCTGGGCCGGGCCATCATGGAGGTCACGGGCTATCCGGCGGCGCTCCGCCTCCTGGGATTCGATAATCCACATCTCCATCTGCTGTTTGCGCTGAATGTCTTCCAGGCTATCATTTATTCTTTCGACATTCCCCTGTAATATCTTTAACGCCATTCCCGTGCTTTGTAGAAAATGATCGGCCTTTTGGGCGATATTGTCAAACTTCTTTATTTGTATCTCAATTTCCTTCCGGCGCCGATGTAAATATTGTTCCTTCTGCCGGAGATCGATCAATATGATCTGCAATTCCCGGGCGGCTTCATAGGCTTCTCTGATACTCTCCTGATTATAACGGTTAAAATCGCGGCTTACCTCCATCAGGCGCACCCGCGCCCGCCGCTCCTGTCGTTCCATTTCCGTAACCTGGTTAATGACATCCCTTATTTCCAGGTTGATCTCCCGGTGTTCCACCTCCAGGGCGGTCACCTGCTCATGACAATCCTGAGAAATGTCAAAAATCTCCCCCCGTCCTTGTTCCAGGGTAGCAATGACATTATTCAGCACCTTTTCCAGGTTGTCCATTTGCAATGGGGTCCCCTCCCCGTTCCGGTTCTCCCTTGGCAAAATCAACCCTTCCCCGCTTCGAAAAAATGAAGACAACGGATAATAGCCAGCACTCAACTCTGAGTGTCGGGAGATTTTAAGGTTGATATGTAGGGGGATTTAAAACGCTGACCAACACCGGCAAGCATCTCATAAATTAAATAAAAAGCATCCCCGTGTTAGCGGTTTTAATCTAAAACAAACCAGTTATTGGCATAAATATAATTAACGTCAAAAATCGTTCGTACCGATCCAAATATGTCTACACATATATAAATCCGTTTCAATCCATTCAATTCCCTATTATCC
>CAZLYH010000074.1:0-9899 GCA_964563775.1 uncultured Syntrophomonadaceae bacterium
CTTAATCCAGATCTGTCCTCCCGGACTGTTGTTGGTTGGATTGTTGTCCGGTCATGTTTTCCACCTTGTACTGCGGCTCCTGGTTCTCCAGGTATTCCACGCGCAGGGAGAGTTCGCCCACCATCTGATCCAATTGCTTGCTAAAGTCCATATACATTTGCTGGGCGGAAGAGTCCTGAGTCTCCATGGCAAAGGTATTAAAATTGCCGGCAGCAGTTTTGAGCATGGCCAATGCCTGCTGCACGTTCTGTCCAACTGTCATGCTTTCAGCCTCCTTTTTTGTTGCTGGTGCTATTCTCAGCATTTTATACAGGGTTTATGCACAAGTATAGGCTGGATCGACTCCGGCGCACTGCAGCGTCGAAAAACGCCCGCCCCATTTACCAATCGGGAACCCTTCATCCCTACTCGGAATAAGATAAGTAAGCTGCGCTTAACTTCCTTAGCCCGACAATATTTTCTTCAGTGCAACAAACATACAGGGAAAGAGGGGGATTCATATCAAACCATACTGGCGTCTGTTTCTCGCCACTCTGGGAATAGTATTTCTCTCGGAGATGGGGGACAAAACACAAATAACTACTTTGCTGCTGGCCGGGGCCAAACCCCTTTACGTATTCTGGGTGGCCCTGGGATCAGCTACCGCACTTGTATGCACTTCCTTTATTGAAGTGATGATCGGTTCTCATGTCGTGGCACGTTTCCTGAGTACCCGTACCATTAACCTCCTGGCGGGAATCATTTTTATTTTACTGGGGGTCCTGCTGGTTTGCGGGGTTATCGGCAACATTCAAATGGAAGGATTGTGAAAACAAGATGAGTATCAAGTTTCTAACCTGGCTGAGCACCTATGTGATTATTGTTCTGTGTGAACTGGGTGATAAAACCCAGGTGGCGGTCTTGTTATTGACGAGCAAGAATCCCTCCCGACGCTGGCTGATTTTTGCTGCCAGTGCCGCGGCTCTGGTCCTCTGTGTTATTATCGAGGTTACTGTCGGGGTTACTCTGGCTCGCTACTTGGGTCCAGCTGCCATTAACCGCATTGCGGGAGTCATATTCCTTATCCTGGGGGTGGCTACACTGGTAAGTGTGGTCAATACTGGTAGTCCCCGCCTGTCCAGCCGGGCCAATCTGGCCGAGGAGGGGCACAATTCCATCTAACACCCGGGACTGCTCATTTCTATCTACCGTCCTCCGCGCATACAATTATTTAAGGAAGGCTGCAGGGGTGGTGGATTTATGGAGAAAAAAACGGAAGCCTTTTATACAGTTCGTGGTTATGAACGGCTGAGCGGGAGTAAAACCCTGACGTCCAGCATGGAAGACTACCTGGAGATGGCCTACCGGTTGTCCCGGGATAAAGGGTATACACGCATCAGCGAACTGGCGGCGGCACTAAATGTGCAGCCGCCTTCAGCCACCAGCATGGTACAGAAATTATCAGACTACCAATACATGAACTACCAGAAATATGGGGTGGTGGAACTAACCTCCCAGGGAAAGGAGCTGGGAGCTTATTTGCTGGAAAGGCATAAAACCATCGAAGAATTCCTGCTTATGCTCGGGGTGGAGGCAGGGGTGTTGGAGGAAACAGAAAAGATCGAACATAATGTCAGCAGTTCCACCATGGAATGCATAATGATACTGGTGAACTTTTTTAAGGAGGACCAGGAGGTTTTAGAGCGTTTTGCGGCCTATCGGAGCAAATGGAAACATGCCTATGACTAAAAACGGGTGAGGCGGCTTTCAAGCCGCCTTTTCTTATCTTTCGGACGAAGTTTTTGGGAAGCATAAGCAGGAATTGCATAGATTAATGTAGAAACTTGAAGACAAAGAGGCCAGGAAGGTTTCGAAAGACTGATATCCCGTTAGAAACAAACCACGAAGGTTAGGCGGTACCAGAAGGTAGCCTTGCTTTGGTGTGTTTTTTTTGTCTGGGTAAAATGATATGGGACAATCCCTTCAATAGGTTAATTCACGGTAAAGACGAACCGGAACGAAGGGGTGGACATGTGTTATACTAATACGTATCCATTAAAAGATGGAGGGGAAGGCTTGAGGATTGCGGTTATAGATGGCCAGGGCGGAGGCATTGGCCGGGTAATAGTAGAGAAACTGCGTCGGGACCTGGGGGAGAGTTGCGAAATAATCGGCCTGGGGACCAATGCCATTGCGACTTCGCTTATGTTGAAAGCCGGCGCCAATGAAGGGGCCACGGGCGAAAACGCAGTGATTTACTCGGTTGCGCGGGCAGACGTAATTGTCGGGTCTATTGCCCTTCTGGCCGCTAATTCCTATTCCGGGGAACTAACCCCGAAAATGGCAGAAGCGATTGCGACTGCAGCCGCCGTTAAGGTGGTAATTCCCCTCAATCGATATGGTATAGAAGTAACGGGCGTGGTGGATGAACCCCTGCCCATTCAGGTTGACCACTTGGTTAACCGAATTCACGAACTGTACTATCAGCGGATTAAACCGCAAGGTTGAAAAAGAGGTGAAACCAATTGTGCAAGGATTTGCCTCCGCTGGAGC
Organism: uncultured Syntrophomonadaceae bacterium; assembly: GCA_964563775.1. Lineage (GTDB taxonomy): Bacteria > Bacillota > Syntrophomonadia > Syntrophomonadales > Syntrophomonadaceae > CAZLYH01. The sequence goes on from CAZLYH010000074.1 coordinate 2,533, forward strand.
GGGCCATTCAGTTTCACGGCCATATTTGCCCGGGTTTACTGATTGGTGTGCGGGCGGCGGAGTTTGCCCAGCAGCATCTGGGGTTGGGTGTTGACGAAGACGAACAACTGATTGCAATAGTCGAGAACGACAATTGCAGTGTCGACGCCATCCAGGCTATTCTGAGCTGTACCTTTGGGAAAGGCAACCTGGTTTTCCGGGATTATGGCAAGAATGTTTGGACCATAGGCAGCCGGCAGAGTAGCAAGGCAGTGCGTATTGCCCAGAAGTTTAATTCCCTGCAGGGGATGGAGTATAAACGCTTCGGGGAGTTGGCCACCCGGGTGCTCAATGAGGAAGAAGCAGCGGAAAAGGAAATGCTAATCGGAGTACTCTTTGAAAAGGTTATGAGTATACCAGTGGAAGATCTGTTTACATGGCAGGATGTTGAGTTGGATTTTCCGCCCCGGGCCCGGATCGTAACTACATTACAGTGTACTTCCTGCGGGGAAGGGGTAATGGAAACTCGTTCAACTAAAACCGAGCGGGGTATTCTCTGTCCCGCCTGTATGCAAAAGGAAGGGGATGCGCCAGGTGTGTGAGGCTAATGTATACATGTACCGTGGTGCCCAGGAAGAATTGGTGATGGAAAAGGTGGACCGGATTATTCCCGGTGAGGACCAGACCATTTTCCTGGAAAGCATATTTGGTGAACGTAAGGTGCTGCGGGCACGGATTAAAGAAATGGAACTTGTTCATCATCGGGTAGTTTTGGAGGAAATACGCGAACAACCGGAGGGGGAGCGGCACGAGGAGATCTGGCTGCAGCCGGATACCGATCATGGGCATTTTCACGAGGGTGAGGAAGTAAAGCTCCTGCTTTTTAAGGGTTATAACATGCAGCCTTCACCAGAACAGGACCTGGTTCAGATCAAGGCTATAGTAGCCCATGATGGAAAGGAACATGAAGTTCCCGTGGAAGAAAGTGAATCAGGTTACCAGATCCGCTTGAACCACGAGGCTGATGGGCTTTTACAGGTTTATGCTCTGGAGAGTGGTGAGATGGATGCTTATGCCACGGTTCTGGTGGAAGTGGGGCACCATCATCATCATGGATTAAAACCACTGGGGTTGCCTCTGGAGATATTCCCCAGTGATTACAGCCACGCCCGCATGGGTCAGAGCTACGAGATCCAGGTTTTGAAAGAGGGGAAACCTCTGGCGGGGGCGGAGGTAAGGGTAACTTATGCCAGTACACGTCAGAAGGATTATCCCCACCGTCTGGTTACCGACCAGGAGGGAAGGGCCAGTATTTTTCTTACTGCCCGGGGTAATTACCTGTTCTCCGTCTCGGATGGGAATTTGAACAGTACCTTTACACTGGTCAAGAGTTTTTAGGGTGGAACAGAAAAATTAATAGATTTTGATCCAGGGAGAAAATCAAGCCATGAAGGCGGTGCCTGTCTCCTGCAGGCGGTCGCTTTTGCATGGCTTTTTTAATGTAATCTGCCTGCGGGGGCTCTATATATTCATCAATAGAGGAGGGATTTACATGCATATTCCGGACGGATACCTGGCACCCCAGGCCGCGGCTCCCCTAGTGGCAGTCATGGTTCCGGTGTGGGCTGTGGCCGTGAAAAAGGTACAAAACAGCTTGAAGAAACGGGAAGTTCCGGTGTTGGCAGCGGGTGCTGCTTTCAGCTTTGTCATCATGATGTTTAATCTTCCCATACCGGGAGGCAGTTCTGCACATGCCGTGGGGGCGGTGTTATTGGCCATACTCCTGGGGCCCTGGGCAGCTTGCCTGGGGGTTTCCGTGGCCCTGATTATTCAGGCCCTTTTGTTCGGTGATGGAGGCATACTGGCCATCGGGGCCAATTGTTTTAATATTGGCGTAGTGATGCCCTTTGTGGGGTACTATGTATACCGCTTGCTTAAAGGGCGTGCGGCTGCAGTTTCGGGAAGAGGTCTTTTAGCGGCCTTTATCGGCGCTTATATTGGTTTGAATGTAGCGGCACTTACTACCGCTATAATGTTTGGTTCCCAGTACCACCTCTTTCGGGCTGCCGATGGGACTCCTCTATACTTCATGTACCCTATAAAGGTGGCAGTGGCGGCTATGATGGCAGAACATTTGACCCTGGCGGGGCCGGTGGAAGGGATAGTCACCCTGTTGGGCCTGGCCTTTGTGGGGAAAAACTATCCCGAAATTGTCTCTGAAGAGCGAACTATAAAAATTTCCAATCCTGAAGCGGGGGTGACCGGCAATGTTTAAGACCTATCGCAACCTTTGGATAGCCCTGCTGCTCTTGATCGTACTTTCCCCATTGGGGCTTTTGGCCACGGGAACTGCTTTTGGGGAGTGGGGAATGGATGAACTAATCGATGAAGTGGGGTTTATTCCCCAGGGTCTGGCCAAAACTGCCGACCTGTGGCAGCACGCCATTCTCCCCGATTACAGTATCTCCGGACTAACCGCTACCTTCAGCCAGAGTGCGGTGGGATATATTGTTTCCGCAGTAGTGGGAGTGTTGCTGGTTGCTGGAATCATGGCTCTGTTCGGCAAGGGCCTTAAGGATTGATTAAAATAGTAATGAACAAAGATTATCAAACCTCTTCTTCGGTGCTCCCGCAGTGGATGCAGGCTTTCCCGGAGCGGGGAACCCTGCCTGACTCTGCCCGCAGGGGAAGGACAAAGCGCAATTTCATTCTGCGCAGCCTTACCGAGCTAAACCGGCGCCTGGTAGAGAGCATGGTTACGGAAGAATATTCGCGAAGAACTGGCTTATTGCAGGGGTGGGATGGCCGGATTAAGCTCCTTCTGGTGGTGGGAGTACTGATTCTCATTGGGGTGTCCAGAAGCATTGCTCTGCTTCTGGGGGTATGGGCACTAACCCTGGTGGCTATGAAGCTCTCCCGTCTACCGGTCTGGAGTTTGCAGAAAGGTATCTGGGGGGTTATCCCTCTCATAACCCTGCTGGTTTCCTTGCCGGCTACGCTCAACCTGGTTAATCCGGGTGTTCCGCTTCTGGTCCTGCACGAATTTTCTGCCCCGGTTCATTGGTTGGGATTTGATTGGCCTTCGACCATTTATGTGAGTAAACAGGGAAGTGTGGCGGCACTATTTCTATTTCTGCGGGTAGGTATTTCTCTGTCCCTGGGGGTATTGCTGGCTGCCACTACTCCAGTAGCTCGGTTGCTGCGATCCTTGCGGGTTCTGGGCGTACCTGTGCTTTTCGTTATGATTATGGAGATGAGCTATCGCTATTTAATGCTGCTGCTAGGTCTCTCCATCGAAATGTTTGAGGCCCGCAACCTGCGCACGGTAGGTGACATGTCCCTGCGTACCAAACAAAGGCAGGTGGCTTCTTCCATGGGGGCACTTTTTATAAAGAGTATGGACCTTTCCGGTGAGGTTTACCAAGCCATGGTAGCCAGGGCTTATACGGGCGAAGCGGTCAGTTTCGATTAGCAGACAAATCGCTTGCCAAGTTGTGGCATACTATTAGTAACGTACTCAGCATTGATGGAGGGATTAATCTTTGCCGCCAACCATTTTTCGTCTGGAGAATATGGCCTATGGATACCAGCGAGGAGAAGAGCTTTTTCAGGATTTCAATCTGGATATTCTAGAAGGGGAAAGGGTTTGCTTGTTGGGGGCCAATGGGGCCGGTAAATCCACTCTGTTGAAAATTCTCTGTGGCCTCATTTTCCCCACCTCGGGAAGCTTCTACGCCTTCGGCCGAAAAATAACCGAGGCAGTTATGGAAGAGGAGCAGGCAGCGAAAGAATACCATAGGCGGGTGGGTTTTATCTTCCAGAACTCTGACGTACAGCTTTTTACCACCCGGGTCTGGGATGAGATTGCCTTTGCGCCATTGCAGCAGGGGTTACCCCGCGATGAAATAAGAGAGCGGGTGGAGGATGTACTCTCCTTGTTTAACATTCAGCATCTACGAGATCGCTCTCCTTACCGCCTCAGTGGCGGGGAAAAAAAGAAAGTGGCGGTAGCCTCGGTTCTGGTATTGAACCCGGCAGTACTGATCCTGGATGAGCCCACCAACGGACTGGACCCCAAGACCCAGCACTGGCTGGTGGAATTGCTGCTGGAATTGGCCGAACAAGGCCGGACCATTATTACTTCCACTCATAATCTGGAACTGGCCCACGCTTTGTCAGAGCGGGCACTGGTCCTTTCCGAAGACCACCAGCTGGTCTACGACGGGAAAACCCATCACGTACTGGAGGATCGGGAATTGCTGACCAGGGTTAACCTCATTGACGAATATTTCCATATTCATGATGACGGTAAACATCGTCACCGTTATGTACATGGCTAGTTACCGAAATTGGGGGCGGTATTATAAACGGAAAAGGACGACGCTGCCTGCGTACGCGACCGGCCGCCTGACCGGCGGTTTTTGAAATTCAACGAGGACAACGGAAAATAAATGGATAGCGCAAGTAAGCCCGGGAAGAATGGGAATAGCCGGGATTGCGCTCAAGAGCTGCAAGTCTCTTGGGGGTTGTCTTGTCGATAAAATATGATAAACTAAAAAAAATTGTGTTTTCCCATAGGAATTAATTGTTCAGTAGCGAATATAAAAATCAAAAGCCGTTATCTCGTACCTTGCAATTTTTTTAAAAGTGTCAAAACGCTATTTGCAGCCAGGGACTGAGCAGGATTCTTTTTTGGCGGGATTGGAAGGCGGCAGGTTTAAGTTTTTGCATTAAGATCATATTCTCCGAGCCTGTGTCCCTAAGGTTAATAAAGCTATGGGTCCCAGGCCAAAGGGTATAGTTGGAAACAACTATGCCTTCCAGGTTTTGAAAAGGAGATGCTCAGTTTAGGCAGGTACTATAGCGAACCCATGAAGGGTTTAGCTGCTGGTATTGTGCATCCATGCTCGGCATCTTGCCGGGCTTTTTCATTTTATAAGCAAGATTGGCTACTATTATCAGAGCATGGAATGGGGTGTCATTGATGCACGAGTTGTCGATTATGGAAAGTGTAATGGATACAGTCAGAAAGAGTGCCGATGAACTGAACATTCACCGGATTGAAAAGATTAAACTGGTGATTGGCAAAATGACCATGGCCCTGCCGGAAAGTCTGCAGTTTGCCTTTCAGGCTTTGGCCCGGGACGAGCTTTTTAGTGGAGCGGTACTGGAGATTGAGGAGCGGGATATTATCTGCCGTTGTGGCGGGTGCCAAAATGAGTTTCCCCTAAAAAACGCCTACCACTTCGTTTGCCCCGGGTGCGGCAGTCGGGACTTGGAAATGATTCAAGGCAATGAACTTTACATCGATTCTTACGAAGGGGACGAAGACTAATGGTACAAGTCAATTTGCAGAGCAATATATTGGGAGCCAATGATCTCATCGCTCGTAAAAACCGGGGCATATTTCGAGACCGGGGCCAACTGGTTATAAACCTGATGAGCTCTCCCGGTTCGGGTAAAACCACTATTTTGGAACGAACTATAGAAAAGCTAAAGGACCAGATTAAAATCGGGGTCATCGAGGGCGATCTTTATACTGATGAAGATGCCAAACGTATTGAACAAAAGGGCGTTTCTGTCATCCAAATCAATACCGAAGGGACTTGCCATCTCGATGCCGGTATGGTAGCGGGGGCTTATGACAAACTGGCCCAGCCACTGGATCTGATTTTCATTGAAAATGTGGGCAACCTGGTCTGTCCGGCGGACTTTGATCTGGGTGAGGATTTACGGGCGGTGGTGGTAAGTACCGCTGAAGGCAATGACAAGTTACCCAAATATCCGTTAATTTTCCGCCAATCGGATATAGTTTTGGTTAATAAAATTGATTTGCTGCCCTATACGGATTTCTCCCTGGATAGATTTTATGGGGATCTCGGTAAGATTAACCCTTCGGCGCAAGTCTTCCTGGTTTCGGGAAGAACCGGTGAAGGGATAGAAGCATGGAATGATTGGTTACTGGGGGAGGTGAGGCGTAGAAAGCTGTAACCCACTTTACGATAGAGAGAGGCAACCCCTTAAATGGGGAATGTCATAGAGATTGGGATTGTGTGTCAGGCCTTTTATGGATTTATAACTGAATGGGGGGAAAGTCTGGATGCCTAAAAAATTGTCTCGCCGTGACTTCCTGCGCCTGTGTGCGGGATCGGCTGCGGCAATATCCCTCTCCAGCTACCTGGCACCTTTCATGGCTGAAGCAGTAGCCGCAGGGGAAGCTCCTCCGGTAATCTGGCTTCAGGGGGCCAGTTGTACTGGCTGTTCCATTTCACTCCTGAATACGGTTCATCCGGATATCAAGGAAGTGCTTCTGAATGTCATCAGCCTGAAATACCATCCCAATGTGATGGCTGCTGCTGGCGATTTGGCCCTGCATGAGGGAATGTTTAAGATTGCGGAACAATACCCGGGCAAGTTCTTCCTGGTAGTGGAAGGGGCGGTGCCCACCGCCGAGAATGGTATGTACTGCACCGTTGGCGAGGAAGAAAAAATGGTTAATGGGAAGATGGAAATGGTCCCCATTACCTTCATGGATCTGGTGCAGAGAATTGGCAGTAAAGCCGGGGCTATTCTTAACTTCGGAACCTGTTCCGCCTATGGTGGCATTCCTGCCACTGATCCGAATCCCACTGGCTGCAAACCGGTTTCCCAGGTGGTCAAGAATGTTCCTATTGTGAACGTTCCCGGTTGTCCACCCCATCCCGATTGGATGGTAGGAACCATTGCCCATGTTATTCTCTACAACGAAGTCCCGGAGATTGATTCCTTTGGGCGGCCGAAAATGTTCTTCAGTCACATTATTCATGACAATTGCCAGCGTCGGCAGTATTTCGACAATGGGATTTTTGCCAAGAATTTTGGGGAAATGGGATGTATGCTGGAGCTGGGATGCAAAGGCCCCTTTGCCCACTGTGATGCCACTACCCGCCTTTTCAATTCTGGAACCAACTGGTGCGTCAAATGCGGCGGTGTCTGCGTAGGCTGTACCGAACCGCAATTCCCGGCCTGGCCCATGTACGAGCGCCTGCCGGAAATTCCCGTTGGACCCGCTACCACCGCTACGGTTGATCAGATCGGGGGAATCCTGGGCGGCTTGGCGGCGGTCGGTATTGCCGGACACCTGGGTGGAAACATCCTGACCGGACGCATCGGCCCCAAAAAGAATAAGGATGAGAAAGAGGGTGAGGACTAATGGCGAAGGTTATCGTTGATCCCGTAACTCGAATCGAAGGACACCTCAAGGTAGAAGTCGAGGTGGAAGGTGGGGTCGTGGTAGACGCCCATACCAGTGGCACCCTGTTTCGGGGGATGGAATTGATCATGAAAGGACGGGATCCCCGTGATGCCGTTCAGATTATGCAGCGTATCTGCGGGGTCTGCCCGGTTTC
>CAZLYH010000075.1:0-4583 GCA_964563775.1 uncultured Syntrophomonadaceae bacterium
GGGGGCAGCCCTGCTGGCAGCGGCTCGGGCTGGAAAACTGGATGGATATTAATAATTTGATACATTAATCCTATAAATCCGTGTCTATATACTCATCATATATCAAAGACGAGTTGCAAAGGAGAGAGTAAAGCCGCATGCAAATTATCAGTGGGACGGAAAGGGCCCGGGAGATTCGAGCCCGGGTAAGAGAGGAAAACCATCGGTACGGGGTGGTTCCTCACCTGGCTATGATCGTAGTAGGAGATTTTCCGGAAAACCTTAAATATGTGGGGATGAAAGAAAAGGCAGCCGTTGAGGTGGGCGGCTCGGCCCGGCTTATACATCTCAGTGGGGAAACCCGCCGGGAGGAGTTGCTAAAAGTCATAGCCGGATTGAACCAGGATGCGGGGACGGATGGTATCCTGCTGCAACTACCCCTCCCGGTTCATCTGGAAAATACCCGGGACGACTTTCTCCAGGCTATTGAACTGGAAAAAGATGTGGACGGTTTTAACCCGGTAAATCGGGGCCGTTTATCTGACGGGCCACCCCTTTTTATTAGCTGTGTCGCTCTGGGCAGCCTCGGGGTGGTAGAGCAGGTTTTTCCTAATCTGAAAGGGAAGCGGGCCTGTCTGGTAGGGGACTCCTTCGATCTGGTACTACCTCTGGCTACCATGCTTATTGCCCGCGGTTGCCGGGTAACGGTGGCTGGGGACTACCAGCCTGCAGAGGCCGGGAAGGCTGACATTCTGGTGGTGGAAAAAGGATACCCGAATATGGTAAAGGGATCTGAACTGGAAAACCAGGAGATGCTGTTGATTGATGCCGGTTTCTACTGGCAGGACGGGCGAAGCTGCGGCAATGTGGATCGGGAGTCGGTAGAAGGATGCCCCGGATTCCTGGTGCCATCACCCGGTGGTCTTGGTCCGCTTACCATCGCAACACTGATGGAAAACCTTTCGCGGGCAGCTCGTCGCGATGGGAGGTAAAAGGTGCAGGAATTTCTGACCGTTAGCCAGCTAAATGGATATATTGAGGCCCTGCTAAGTGGGGATCCGCTGCTGGTTGATTTATGGGTAAAGGGGGAAATATCCGGCCTCAAGGTATACCAACAGTCCGGTCATATTTACTTTACCCTGAAAGACCGGGACAGCGCGGTCAGCTGTGTAATGTTTCGCAGCCGGGCGCGCAGTCTGAAGTTTCGCCCCGAAGAAGGGATGGAGGTGCTCCTGCGCGGATATGTCTCCGTCTTCTCCCGTCAGGGCAGATACCAGCTCTATGCTCAGGAAATGCAGCCCTTCGGCCTGGGAGGGCTGTACCTGCAGTTGGAACAGCTGAAGCAAAGGTTGGCGGCGGCCGGTTACTTTGATGAGGGCAGGAAGAAAAGTCTGCCCAGACTGGTACAGCGGGTGGGGATTGTAACCTCCCGGGATGGGGCAGCCCTGCGTGATATCCTGAGGGTGCTGCGCCAGCGCTACCAGCACGTGGATGTGGTACTGGTACACAGTTCGGTGCAGGGGGCCGAGGCTCCTCGGGAACTGGCTGACGGCATCCGCATATTAAACGAATATGCCGGGGTAGAGGTGATTATCGTTGGCCGGGGAGGGGGTTCCCTGGAGGACCTTATGGCCTTCAATAGCGAGGACGTGGTCCAGGCTATTTTCGACTCCCAGATTCCGGTTATTTCCGCGGTGGGACATGAGGTGGATTTCACTCTGTCTGACCTGGCGGCTGACATCCGGGCGGCTACTCCTACTCAGGCTGCCCAGATGGCAGTACCAGAGTTAATGGTGCTGGAAGAAATGCTGCAAAATATGCAGGCCCGGATGGGGAGAGCCTTGCTAAATACTGTGGCCTGGCGTACGGAAGCTCTGGATCGAGTGATGATGCGCCGCGTCTGGCAGGAATCTCCTCTGATAAAGGACAGTATACGCTCCCTGAATGAGCTGAATGTCCGGCTGGCCCGGGCCATGCAGGATAGGCTGGGACAGGCCCTTAAGCGCCAGGAGGTGGCTGGTGCAGCTCTAGGAAACCTTAGCCCCCTGCGGGTCCTGGAGCGAGGTTATGCTTTGGTCAAAGCCGGGGAGCGCCTGGTAAGGGATGTGGACAGGGTGGAACCCGGGCAGGTCTTGCAGGTACTCTTACATAATGGCGAACTGGAAGTGGAAGTTCGTTCCAGAAAGAAGGGAGAACATGGAGAAGTTGAGTTTTGAGGAGGCTCTCACCAGGCTGGAGGAAATAGTGGAACAGCTGGAAGGCGGCAAATTGGAGTTGGAAACGTCCCTCAAGCTTTTCGAGGAAGGTATAAAGTTGTCCCAGTATTGTCAGAAGCAACTACAAAAGGCAGAAGGAAAAATTAAGAACCTGGTCAAAAACCTGGATGGCACCCTGGAACTGGTGGATTGGGAAGGGGAATAGACCTTTAAACCGGGCAGGCGAAAGGAGTTTTTGATATGCAATTTAATATAGAAAAGTTTTCCCGGGAAATAATGGTGCGAAAAGATTTTGTGGATGATTGCCTGCAACAATACCTGGCCGAGGAGGACACCTTCCCCCCGGTCATTCATAAGGCTATCCGCTATGCGGTATTTAACGGAGGAAAACGCCTGCGCCCCATTATGGTTATGGAAGGGGCTATCCTGGCAGGGGGAAGCCGGGAGCAGGTAGTACCCATGGCCTGTGCCCTGGAGATGATCCATTGCTACTCCCTGGTTCATGACGACCTTCCCGCCATGGATAACGATGACTTTCGAAGAGGGAAACCCACCTGTCATCGGGTGTATGGAGAAGCCAACGCTATTTTAACCGGCGATGCCCTGTTAACAGCGGCATTCCTGACCATGACCCGCAACCAGGAAATGCCCGGGGTGGACCCTGTCCACCTGCTGCGGGCTATTAATGAAGTGGCCCGAGCGGCGGGCAGTCAGGGCATGATTGGCGGTCAGGTGCTGGACCTGGAGGCCGAGGATAGGACCATTGACTATGAAGAATTAAAGGTTTTGCATCGGCTTAAAACCGGAGAACTGTTTCGTGCCTCGCTGCGTGCCGGAGCTATCCTCTGCGGTATGAACGAGGAGGGCCTGGCAGCGCTGGAAGCCTATGCCTATCACTTCGGCCTCGCCTTTCAGATTACCGATGATATCCTGGATGTGAAAGGAGAGGAAGCCCTGCTGGGAAAACCGGTGGGCAGCGACGCCCGCAATCAAAAAACTACCTACCCATCACTGTTTGGCCTGGAACGTTCCCGCCAACTGGCCGAAGAGAGTGTACAAAACTGCCTGACCAGCCTGCAGCCTTTCGGCACGCAGGCCACCTTCCTCTGCAATCTGGCCCTCTTCACCCTCCACCGCAACTCCTGAGGGACAAAAGTCGAACCGTCACCTTGTCCCTGTTTTAATGCCAAAATATATGCTATATTGTCTTTAGATGGGAAACTTGGGGGGAGAAGGCTTGCGGGTTGAACAGAAAACCTGGCGGGAAAGCGGTGGATGGCATGATGAGGGTCCTAGGACTGAGGGCCTGTTGCCGCAACTTGTACTTGTCTTTGGGACGCGCAAATGCCTGAGGCAACCGGAAAGAATGGCTGAGATCACGGGCTTTTATCCCGGAGCTCATATCATGGGATGCTCCACTGCCGGTGAAATCTGCGGTACACGGGTCTGTGAAGATGCTATTGTTGTAACTGCTGTGGAGTTCGAGCATGCTCATGTCGCAGGTTTGCAAATAAAATTGGATCAGATGGAAAACGGGTTTCAGGCTGGTAAATATATCGCTGCAGCCCTTCCGCATGATGATTTGTCCCATGTCCTGGTGCTATCCGATGGCTTAAAAGTAAACGGCAGCGACCTGGTCAGTGGTTTGACATCGGCTTTGCCCCCGGGGGTTTCTATTACCGGGGGACTGGCCGGCGATGGCGAGTATTTTGAGGAAACCCTGGCTTTTTTCGATGCCGCGCCAGAACCAGATACTATTGCCATACTGGGGTTTTACGGCAACCGCTTAAAAGTTGGGTATGGCTCCATGGGTGGTTGGGATCCTTTTGGTCCCGAGCGTCTCATAACCAAATCAGTCGGCAATATTCTCTATGAAATGGATGGTCGTTCGGCCCTGGAACTGTACAAGAAATACCTGGGTGAGTTTGCCGATGGGTTGCCAGCCACGGGGATATTGTTTCCCCTTTCCATTCGCGGCCCGGAAAGGGCACGCAGTCTGGTGCGCGCTATTTTGGCAGTGAACGAGGAAGAGCAAAGCCTGACCTTTGCGGGCGACGTACCTGTCGGGTCCTATGCTCGACTAATGAAGGCCAACATTGATCGCCTGATTGATGGTGCCATGGATGCTGCCGAAACCAGTCTTACAACGGGAAAAGGCAGATCACCGGGGTTAGCCCTGCTTATTAGCTGCTTCGCGCGACGGGTGGTACTAAGACAGCGGACCGAGGAGGAAGTAGAAGGAGTTGGTGAGATAATGGGTCCCGCAACCGTGCTGGCTGGGTTTTATTCGTATGGAGAGATCTCACCATTCCGGCCAGCAGAGAAAGTAGAGCTGCATAACCAGACCATGACTATAACTACTTTCTGGGAGGAATAGTCGGTTGGAAA
>CAZLYH010000075.1:4683-9860 GCA_964563775.1 uncultured Syntrophomonadaceae bacterium
TGCATAACCAGACCATGACTATAACTACTTTCTGGGAGGAATAGTCGGTTGGAAAACATGCATAGCTTACTTAAACGCCAACTGCGCAAGCAATTCGGAAGCACAATACCTGCTATCCCGGAAGGGGAGAGCTTCCTGAAGTCAGTAAATGAAGCCTACTGGGAGTTTGAAGCTGATCGTAAAATGTTGGAAAGGGCTCTGGAATTAAGCTCCCAGGAATTGATGGAGTCGAATTCTCAGCTCAGGGCTATTTTGGAGGCCTTTCCCGATGTATTCCTGATACTTGATTCCAAGGGTATCATTATTGATCTCAAAACCGGCAGTACGACTGACCTGTATATGGCTCCCGAACAACTACTGGGCAAAAACATCGATGAGCTTAACCCCTATACCATCAATTCACCCTTTAGCAAAGCAGTGCAGCAGGTGCTGGCGACCGGAACCATTACCAGCCTGGAATATTCCATTATGCGGGAGCGGGAGGAACAGTACTATGAAGCCAGGTTGCTGGCCATACCCGGGGATCAGGTTTTTGTTATTATCAGAAATATAACGGAACGCCGGGTTATGGAAGAGCAACTGCTCTACCTCAGCCTGCATGATTCTCTAACCGGTTTGTACAACCGGACCTACTTTTCGACGGAAATTGCTCGGTTGGAAACCCAACCGCTGCGTCCGATTGGTTTAATCGTCTGCGATGTCGATGGATTGAAATTGATCAATGATACTTTAGGCCATGAAGCTGGAGATGCTCTCCTTATGGAAGCTGCGCGTATGATCAGAAAATCACTGCGCCGCAGTGATTTTGTAGCTCGTATCGGCGGTGATGAATTTGCAGTGATTTTGTACGACTGTACAAACGAAGGGCTGGAGCGTGTTGTTACCCGTATTAAAGAAAACATTAAGGAATTGAATGAAAAAGATGCAGCCATTCCACTCAGTATTTCCATGGGCTTTGCAGTTAGAAAGGCTTCCGCCCAAACCATGGAAGAACTCTTCAAAGAAGCTGACGATAATATGTATCGGGAAAAGCTCTTCCATCGGCAGAGCAGCCGCAATAACCTGGTACGTACCATGATGAGTGCACTGGGTGAAAGGGATTTTATTACGCAAGGGCATGCAGATAGACTGCAAAAGCTGGTCTGTATGATGGCCAGCGCTCTTAACCTGCCGCAGCCCCAGGTGGCAAATCTGAAACTCCTGGCACAGTTTCACGATATAGGCAAAGTGGGCATTCCTGATTCCATTCTTTTCAAGAATGGTCCTCTTAATTCCGGCGAGCGGGCGGAAATGGAACGGCACCCTGAGATCGGTTATCGCATTGCGGTCTCCTCGCCGCTCTTGATGCCGATATCCGATTGGATATTAAGGCATCATGAGTGGTGGAATGGCCAGGGCTACCCCTGCGGACTGGCCGGTGATGATATTCCACTGGAATGTCGTATCCTGGCCTTGGCTGATGCCTATGATGCCATGACCAGTGAGCGCCCTTATCGCCAGGCTATGACCCATGCAGAGGCCATTAAGGAGCTTAAAGATAAAGCGGGAACGCAGTTTGATCCCGAATTGACCAGTTTGTTTTTATCGGAAATAGAAAAAAGTATCCCTGGCCAAAAGTAATAATGTCCTGGTTTCTCCCGCCCCATCCATGAGGCTCGCCCTCCTACTTTGCTTCGCCTTCGCAGAGTGATTTGTCCCTGCTGGAACCGGAGGAGACGTTATGATATAATATCATCGCATAGAGACTGGCATAAGGTTGCAGTATTCTAGTCAACCCTGCCGCTTTCGAAGACGGGCCTAAAAATCCGTTAAGGGCACAACGATGAAGCTTCTGGTGTCGGCTTGTGACGCCCAGTCAGGGGTCGTTGCTGGGAGTTAAGGGTGTGGGGGCAATCCGCAATGGCATGCGGGCACGACCCTTGCATCCGTGGAGGTTCACCGCTTTTGCGGTGGGAAAACCTGCATTCCGGTATCGCTGGGTGCAGTGTAGCCTGCCTTGAGTGGTGGCGGCAGATAGGCATAAAGGGGCGCCAGGGTCCCGGCCAGGATCCGGTGACCTGCCCTGAAACCGTCAACTGCAAAAGAGGCTAGAAGCGGTCCGGGTTGTTGAGGAAAACTCCTAGACTGAGTGCATCTTGCATGGTTCTTCGGGGATTAAAGTGCGTACTAAGTGGCAATCCAGTTTTGTATCTGGTGACGGAACGAAGCGGGCATAAAGGGAAACCGCCCATATGGCAACATTTGGGAGACCTGCTGGGAAAACCTACTGGACCTAAGTCGCAGCGTTTACTCGGGGAACAACCTTTTGCCAGGATTTATGATGAGTTGCGTAATAAGTAGTAAACATATATGGACGGGTGGGACGTTCTTTCCTCAAGGTTGCTCCGGGGGAATGCAAGGAACTTGAAGAATTACTTTTCAAAAGGAAATATTTTTTCGGCCTCAATCATTGCTTGTGTTACTTTTTTTATTGCCCTGCTGGTGAGCCTGGGTTCAGAAGCCCTGGTCAGGGTGGTAGATAGCTTGATTGTGGCTTTTGTGCTTTTATTGGTTATAATTTTTTTAAATGTCTTTTTCGATACTATAGGAACGGCCGCCACTGCTGCTGATTTACCGCCTTTCAATGCCCGAGCGGCCAAAAAAGTATATGGCGCCCGGCAGGCGGTAAGAATTATCCGCAATGCTGATCTGTTTGCCAACTTCTGCAATGATGTGGTGGGAGATGTAGCGGGAACCTTGAGCGGGGCCATCGGGGCAGGAATAGTGCTAAGTATGATGGGAAGCCTGACGCCCGGCAATCTCATTCTGGCAGGGGCGGTGATGACCAGTTTTATTGCTGCCATTACCGTGGGTGGTAAGGCTCTGGGAAAGATGCTGGCAGTAAATTATGCCAATGAAATTATTTTCCGTGTGGCGGTGGTTATTGCCTGGTGGGAAAATGTTAGCGGCATGGAATTGTTTAAAACCAGAAGGTGATATGTATGTACAAGGTGCTGGACTCGATTCACTCCCCCGGGGATGTGAAAAATCTGAATACCGCCAGGATGAATGAGCTGGCTGAAGATATTCGTAAGCTTCTCATTAATACTGTCTCCCAGTGTGGTGGGCATTTGGCACCCAGCCTGGGGGTGGTGGAGTTAAGTATTGCTCTGCATTATGTCTTTGACAGTCCCCGGGATAAACTGATCTGGGATGTAGGTCACCAGAGTTATGCGCACAAGATACTTACCGGACGCTGGCCGGAAATGGACACCCTGAGGCAATTTGGCGGGTTGAGTGGATTTCCCAAACGGGAGGAATCGGAGCACGATGTATTTAATACCGGTCACAGCAGCACTTCCATTTCTGCCGCCCTGGGTATGGCTCTGGCTCGCGACCTGAATTCAGAGAAGTATTCTGTTATCGCCATTATCGGGGATGGAGCCCTGACCGGAGGAATGGCGTTCGAGGCTCTTAATCATGCTGGTCACGAACAACGTGATCTGGTGGTCGTTCTCAATGATAACGAGATGTCCATTTCCCGAAATGTGGGAGCTCTTTCTGCCTATCTTAACCGTCTGCGTACTGATCCATCCTATTCCCGCAAGAAAGAAGAAATTGAGAGCGTGTTGAATCGCATTCCTGGTATTGGACCCAATATTGCCCGCGCTGCAGGACGGTTCAAGGATACGGTTAAATATATCATGGTCCCGGGAATTCTTTTCGAAGAACTG
Organism: uncultured Syntrophomonadaceae bacterium; assembly: GCA_964563775.1. Taxonomy (GTDB): domain Bacteria; phylum Bacillota; class Syntrophomonadia; order Syntrophomonadales; family Syntrophomonadaceae; genus CAZLYH01. The sequence goes on from CAZLYH010000075.1 coordinate 8,397, forward strand.
GGGTTTACCTATATTGGTCCCGTGGACGGGCATGACCTGGACGAGCTTATTCCGGTTCTGAGCAATGTGCGCCGCATGAAGGGGCCGGTGCTTTTGCATGTTATTACGCAAAAGGGGCGCGGCTATGCGCCGGCTATAGAAGACCCGGACCGCTTTCACGGAGTGGGACCTTTTGATATTAAGACCGGGGTTTCCCAACCCCGCAATATGAAAACTTATACGGAAGTGTTTGGGGAGTTCATGGTGGAGCGGGCCCGTGATGATGAGCAGGTAGTGGCTATAACTGCCGCCATGACCAGCGGAACGGGTTTAACCGATTTTGCCCGTCTTTTCCCCCGGCGCTTTTTTGATGTAGGGATCTGTGAACAACATGCTGTTACCATGGCTGCGGGTATGGCAGTTTCCGGTCTGCGTCCGGTAGTGGCTATTTATTCTACTTTTTTGCAACGGGCTTTTGATCAGATTCTGCACGATGTGGCCTTACAAAACCTGCCGGTTATCTTTGCCATAGACCGGGCAGGTCTGGTGGGTGAGGACGGCCCCACCCATCACGGTATTTTTGACCTTTCCTATCTACGTGCCATACCCAACCTTACCCTGATGGCTCCTTCCAATGAGAGGGAGTTGCGGGATATGCTGCATACCGCCTTCACTATTCCTGGACCGGTGGCCATTCGTTATCCCCGAGGAATCGGGGAAGGGGTGGAAATACCTCCGGCAGCTCAGGTTCTGGAAATCGGCAAGGCGGCCGTGTTGAGGGAAGGCAAGCAACTGGCTATACTTGGTATAGGTAAAGGGGTGTCCCTGGGACAACAGGTTGTGCATTATCTGAACGAACATAAAGTGGCGGCAGCACTAATCGATGCCCGTTTTGCCAAACCATTGGACGAGAAGCTATTACTGGAATTGGCGGGTAAAACCGGCCGTCTGGTTACCATAGAAGATAACACCCTGGCCGGGGGATTTGGCAGTGCCGTAGCCGAGGCCCTGGACAGTGGTGGGGTAGAGGCTCAGGTTTTACACATCGGCATTCCTGATGAATTTGTGGAGCATGGCCGGGTAGATCTGTTGCGGGAGTTTTTAAATATGGATGCGGAATCCATCGGCGAGCAGATTCTGACCCGTTGGCCGGAATTGCTGGGAAACCGAATCTGGGGGAGGATGCACTTTGGCAAAAACTAGGCTGGATGTGCTCCTATACCAGAAAGGCCTGGTCAGCAGCCGGGAGAAGGCCCGCGCGGTGATCCTGGCAGGAAAGGTACGGGTTAATGGGCAGCGGATTGATAAACCGGGCAGCACGGTGGAAGAGCAGGATCGGCTGGAGGTGGAGGAACCGCTCCGTTATGTGAGCCGCGGCGGCTTTAAGCTGGAAAAGGCCTTGTCGGTATTCGACGTAGACTTTACCGGCAAGGTAGTTCTGGATGTGGGCGCCTCTACGGGGGGATACACTGATTGTGCCCTGCA
>CAZLYH010000076.1:0-9258 GCA_964563775.1 uncultured Syntrophomonadaceae bacterium
CCGTCTGTATCAAGTCGGCGGGATTTAAAACCTTTTCCTCGAAGAGGTTGGAATTCTACCCTTATAATATATAATATAATAATTTTGCCTGGATAAAAAAGTATGTACTATGATAAGTAGTGGCAGGATTTGTCGCACGGAGCGATATCGAGGCCATGACGGTAGGGGACCACGCGGATGCGGGGGTGAACACTAAAAAAGGAGGGTTTTAACCCTCCTTTTTTTACAGGTCTTTACAAGTCGTAATAGAGTTCGAATTCCTTGGGGTGGGGAATATCATTCACCTGGCGGGCTTCTTGACGCTTTCTCTCTATCCAGATCTCAATGAGATGCATGGGGAAAACGCCTCCTGCCAGCAGGAAGTCATGATCTGTCTCCAGGGCATCCAGGGCCTCATCCAGGGAGCGGGGCAGGGACTTGATTTTCGCCTGCTCTTCCGGAGGCAGATTGTAGAGGTTCACATCATAGGGGCCGAAGCCTTCCTTTACCGGATCAATCTTGTTCAGGATTCCGTCCACCCCGGCCATCAGCATGGCGGCAAAAGCCAGATAGGGGTTGCAGGTGGCATCCGAGGAGCGGAACTCAAACCGCTTCTGTTCCGGGCTCTTGGCATAGGCGGGGATACGAATGACTGCACTGCGATTGGCGGTAGCAAAACAGACGCTCACCGGGGCTTCGTAACCGGGAACCAGACGCTTGTAGGAATTAGTGCTGGGGTTGGTAAAGGCCAGCAAGGCGGAGGCGTGTTTTAAAAGTCCACCGATAAAATACAAGGCCTCTTGACTCAACCCGGCATAGCCATTGGCATCATAAAAAACCGGTTGCCCGTTTTTAAAGAGATGCATGTGGACATGCATGCCGTTACCGGCTTCATCAAAAATGGGCTTGGGCATGAAAGTAACCGTCTTGCCTTCCTGGAAGGCCAGGTTCTTTATGAGATACTTGGCCAGCATGGTCCGGTCGGCCATTTCCCGGGTAGAACCGAACTCTACTTCGATTTCAATCTGGCCGGGGCCACCCACTTCGTGGTGGTGGTATTTAACCGGGATGCGGTTTCTTTCCAACAATAAGCACATGCGAGCGCGCAAATCATAAAGCACATCCTGGGGAGGGGTGGTATGATACCCTCCTTTGTGAGGAACCTTATAGCCCAGGTTCTGGTACTCGTTTTCACCGCTGTTCCAGATGGCCTGTTCAGTATCTATAGTGAAACCGGTCTTCTGGGGGTTGCATTCATAGCTGACATGGTCAAAAACATGGAATTCATATTCGGGCCCGATCCTCATTTCATCGGCAATCCCCGTAGACTGCAGGTATTCCTCCGCTTTGGCAGCGATGGTCCGCGGGTCCTGGTCAAAACGATAGTTTTCCGGTTCTGCGATCACAAAAACATCGCCAATCATACTCAAGGTAGGTACCTCGGTAAAGGGGTCAAAAACCGCCGTGGAAATATCGGGGATAAAAACCATATCGCTCTTTTCCACCGGGGCAAAACCGTAATTGGAACCGTCGAAACCGATGCCGTACTTGAGGGTGTCGGGAGTGAAGCGGGAGGTGGGGATGCTGAGGTGGCGCCATCTACCCAGAAGGTCAATCATCTTGAAGTCAATCATCTGCACATCGTGCTCCGCACAATACGTCATGACTTCTTCATATTTGGAAAACACTAGTAAGCCTCCTTTGCCTTACAAAACACTACCTTGCCAATTATAGCAGAGGGCAGAAAGACGGTAAAGAAGTTGGCTATTTAGTATACTGTATTTTATTTAATTTAAGGCTGGTAACATCTCCCTGTGGCGCTAAACGGTCATATCTGGTTTCCTGCGCCAATAGAATATAGCAGGCCTGGTGTTTAACCGGGCGGTACTGCAAGGGGGGAAGATCAATTAACAGAACCCGATGGACTATTCTCCTGACGCTTATCCTTCTGGTTACCGCGCTGGCCGTCTCCGCAGACAAAATTCGTGACTACTATGAAAAGTCTCAGTTGGAACCCCGCACCGAACTGATAACCGCCAGCAAGAATATGGCCGCGGTCAAAAGTTATAGATACAGCCTTAAATCAGGCTATACGGTGGAAAAGCGGAAGGAGGTGATAAGTGAGGTAGAAGGCGAGAAATCAGGTGAGAATACGCACATAAAGGGGGAGATGGTTCACACACCCGTAGATATCTATTATGTTGACCGTACCATTTACAACTACGATTCCTTCTCCAAAAAGTGGCTGGTAATCGAGAACGACACCAGCGGACCGGAGGAATTGTTAATCTCGGAACTGAATCCCCTCTCCAATTTCCGTTTTAAAAATGTAAGTAACGTGGAAAAGGTGGGTTTCGAAAGGATCGATGGTACGGAATGTCTGGTGGTAAAATGCCGACCGTCTGTGGAAAGCCAGCTCCTGGAAACCCGTTGGCAAGATTTTAGTTACCAATTCTGGATTGACTATAAAAAAGACCAGATTCACAAGGCGGTTTTGCAAGCCACCAATCAAAAGATGCCTGCTACCAGGTTGACCATGACCGTGTTGTTTAAAGACCTGAACAAAAAAATAAACATTCAACCTCCCGATATCAGTGGTGGGGAGGAGTAGGGACAGAGTTGTGATCCGGTGCGGGGGTGCAGTGCCCCCGCTTTTTTGTGTGCCTGGTGCAGGCTACACTTATAGCCAGCCAAAAGTATCTTAATCGCAACAAGCTCTTGACATAGCGGATGAAGAGTATAATAATACTTTGAGTATCAAAATAAACAACAGGAGGTGATCCTGTGATTAAGGACAACGATTTGGAGATACTGGACCATAGCTTTCGCCTGCTGGCGGAGAAGTATAGAAGTCTGGAGGCGGAGCATTTGGAGGAACAGGGCCTGGGGAATCTTTCTCCTGCCCATGTTCGTGCTTTACACCGGATTGGCTCCTCGCGCCGTGAGCGCATGACCAATCTGGCAGGGCACCTCAGGTTGACTGTAGGTACGTTAACCAGCACCATTGACCAGTTGGTTAAGAAAGGTTATGTGCATCGCGTGCGCCCCGATGAGGATCGCCGGGTGGTAGAAGTGGCTCTCTCGGAGAACGGAGACTACGTTTATGAACAGATTCAGATCAGCAAGCGTCGGGTGGCGGAAAAGATTTTCGGGACATTAAATAACGAGGAACGGGCTATCCTAAGAGAGATCCTGACCAAATTATCCCGAAACTAATATTTTTTTGCCCATTTACTTTGATGGTCAAAATATTTGAATAACAAAAAAATATAAAGATTTCAGCGAAAGGGGGGCAGAAATGGTGGCGTCAAGCCGAAGCCCAACCGGGTCTATCCTTGTTATAGCGGCCAGAAGGAAGACCTGTTACAGGTTCTGATGATCTGGCCTGCAGGTAGAAGTTATTGATTAATAACGGTCTGTGGCTTAGGCAGACCGGACGAGGAGTGTTAACGCGTGAATCATTTTAGCCGGTGGGTGGTAAGGCATTACAAACTTATCATCGCAATCTGCGCCTTGCTTCTCATCCCTGGTTTTTATGGGATGGCAAAAACCAGCATCAACTATGATCTGCTGACTTATCTTCCTTCGGAACTAAACTCGGTCCAGGGGCAGACCATTCTGGAAAAAGACTTTCGCATTGCCGGCAATGCTTTCCTGCTGGTGGAAAACCAGCGCGACTGGCAGGTGGAAAGGCTCAAAAAAGAGATTGCCGATATCGAGGGCGTAGAGAAGGTTATCTGGATAGACGATTGGGCCGATATTACAATTCCGAAGGATTTTGTTCCGCAGAAGGTCGTGGATCAGTTTTACGATAAAAACGCCACTATGATGCAGATTCAATTTAAAGAAGGGTCGGGGTCCGACCAGACCGTGCAGGCCATTGGAGAAATAAAAGCCTTGCTGGATCACAGTACCTATCTGGGCGGCACCTCGGCAGTAATTTCCGATCTGCGTATCTTGATGGACCACGAGCGAATTGTCTACCTGGTAGTAGCGGTACTGCTTTTGTTCCTGATCCTCTCTTTAACGCTGCCCTCTACCCTGGTGCCACTGCTCTTTTTACTTTCTATCGGCACCGCAATTGTATATAACCTGGGCAGCAATCTTTGGCTGGGGGAGATTTCCTATGTCACCAGCGCTATCGCTGCTGTGCTTCAGCTGGGTGTTACTATGGATTTCTCCATTTTCCTCATGCACCGCTTCCAGGAAGAGAAGGAAAAGCAGGAAAACAAGGAAGAGGCCATGGCTCAGGCCATCGAAAAGACCTTTGTGGCGATCGGTGCCAGTTCTCTGACTGCCATTGCCGGTTTTCTATCCCTGGGAGTGATGCAGATTGGACTGGGAAAAGACATGGGACTGGTAATGGCCAAGGGGGTAGCTCTGGGGGTTATCGTTTCCCTAACCCTGCTCCCGGCGCTGCTGCTGGCCTGTGATGGACTTATCACCCGTTTTCAGCATCGCATCTTTTTGCCGTCTTTTAAGTGGACTGCCCATCTGGTGTCCAAACGCTATGTACCTTTGTTCTTGCTCATGGTACTGCTGTTGGTGCCTGCTTATTTTGGCAAGGAAAACGTGAAAGTTTTTTACAATGTGTCGGATGCTTTGCCTAAAGACATAAGTTCCATTCACAGCACTGACTATATAAAACAGCGCTTCGGCTCTGCAGATACCCTTTATCTCATAACCCCCGCCGGTGAGGAATGGAAAGCGAAACGGGTGGCTGAGCAGGTTTCTAAAATGCCGGGTGTAGTTAATGTAGTCTCTCCGGCGGATTACAGCGATGTAGCGGTTCCTCAGGCCTACGTGCCCGAAGAGCTGCGCAGGAATTTCACCAATGGGAAATACGATTATACGATTATTCAATCCGAGTATCACCCGGCTGATCCCGAGTCCAGCCAATTGATAAAGAATATTCGTCAGGCCAGTGCCGCTTACTTTAAGGAAAGCTATCTAAGTGGGGAATCCCCGTTGACGGATGATATGATTAAATTGGTTGGCACCGACCAAAAAGCGGTGGACAAATGGTCTGTAGGTGCCATCCTGGCCATACTGGCGGTAGCCTTTACCTCCCTGACCCTGCCCATCCTGCTGGTGCTGGTAATTGAGCTGGCCATTTTTATCAACCTGGGGATCCCTTATTATACAGGGACAACCATTCCTTTTATTGCCGTGATGACTATTGGTGCCATTCAGCTCGGCTCCTGTGTAAACTATGCCATTCTCCTGGTCAGTCGCTACAAGGAAGAACTGGTTCAACATGACAAGTTTACTGCCATCCGCAACGCGGTGCAGGGAACCGGTGGTTCAATAGTCACCAGTGCATTGGCTCTCTCCTTTGCTACCGTGGGAGTCGGCTTCATCTCCAAGGTGGAAATGATCGGCTCACTTAGCCAAATGATCGCCCGGGGGGCATTTATCAGCATGTTTACCATCCTTTTCTTCTTACCCCCGCTGCTGCTGATCTGTGAGAAGCTGGTCGGGTTTACTTCCCTGCGCTGGCCCCGGAAACACAATCATGAAGGAGGAAAAGAACTTGAAGAAGCATTCCAATAAAGTTGCCATCTCGATCGCAGTCGTTCTGCTCCTGGCCGGCGGTGGCCTTTATGCGGCCAAAGAAGGCGGGTGGCTGCCAGACTCTCCGGCTATCGCCCATGCCACTTCTGCTCCGGAAAAACAGTGTGAGCAGCAGGTGGCCTTTCGGGCGGGCAATCCCGAAGCGGTGGCCAAGAACGAGACTGTCTATGTAAAACTGCAGCCGGATGGCCAGGTTAAAGATACCACTGTGGTGAACTGGCTTCATTTCTCGGGTCAGGTTCCCTCGGACTTTGATGACCCGATTAAACTGGACCGTCCCCAGGCCTTGAATGGTCCCTTCAAAGTACGGGTCGGGTCTGAGGGGATTTACCTTAGCGGTATTGAAGCCGATGCAAAAAATGTTTTCTATTCCGGACATACTGCGCAGCCCTTGCCGGTGGAGGTGCAGATCCGCTATTACCTGAATGGGCAGCCCATTGAGGCCGCCAAGCTGCACGGTAAGTCGGGAGAGGTAAAGATGGAAGTACAGGTGCACAATCGTACCGGGCGTAATGCAGTTCTGGCCGGCAATGGCGATTATGCCAGCCAAAAAACCCTTTATACTCCGTTTGTCACCATGGTTTCCCTGGATCTGCCCGTAGAGAAGTTTTCCGAAGTGGATCCGGGTGAGGGAAGTATTACTGTTCTGGGGGAAACCATGAAAGCCAGCTGGCTGCTGTTTCCGTATCCAGATGCCACCGCTACCCTGACTATGAAAGCGGAGAATTTCTCCCTCACGGGAGTAAGTCTGATGGCACAGCCCCAAATGCCACCGCTCCCAGAGGTTACTGGAGCCGAGAAATTGATGGAAATGGATAAGGGATTGGAAGAAATGGACCATGCCCTGGCGCAAGTGGAACAGGGTAGCCAGGAGCTGGTCGGCGGGCAGTCTCGTCTGCAAGCCGGGTTGGGAACTATAAAAAATGGGTTGAACAAATTGGTTGCCCTCCACCAAGGACAGGAAAAAGTCCTGCAAGGAGTGCTGGGCATTCATAACCTGATTATAGAAAGTGTAAAACCTCTGGCGGATAACCCCATGCTGGCCGAGCGTGCCAAACCTCTGCTGGCGGCTCTGGAACAGGAGCAACAGCTGCTAAGCGCCCTGGCCAATGGCGGGAGAGTACAGGACCATGATCTGCCTCCCCTGTCCGCAGGTCAAGCCGGTCTTGAGCAGGCGGCTGGTGGTATAGACCAGCTATCTCAGGGTGTACAGGCCAGCCAGGAAGGTGCCCAGAAGCTGCAGAACGGTGTGGCTTCCATCCGTTCACAGGGTGTGGCCCCAATGCGGGCTGGAGTGCAGGCTTCCATCCAGGAACTCAATGCTGGCCAGGCCCAAATTACTTGGATGGAACAGGCGGTTAAGGACTACACATCTTTCCTGGGCAAGCCGAAAGGCGTAAAGAGCCAGGTCCAGTTTGTCATGCAGACGGAAGAAATCTAGTAATTGGAGAAGTATTATATTATTTCAGCGGGGACCGGGTAAAACCTGGCCCCCGCTTTGACAGGCTAAAACACGCCCCGCCGACGGTTAAAAAAATGTAATGCCGGATTAAGCTGGCAGCGCGGGGGAGAATTGCACCAGACCCGTCAAGTTGTTATAATCCAATTGGTAGGGAGGGATTAGACTTGGATTTACTACAGGTTGAGGTTTTGTTTGATCGGGAAGAATTACAGGCAAAAGTTGCTGAAATGGGTAAACAAATATCTGACGATTACCGGGGCTCGGACTTGCTGGTGGTAGGCATCCTCAAGGGAGCCTTTGTCTTTATGGCTGATCTGATTCGCCAGATTGATGTCCCCATGGAGATCGACTTCATGGACGTTTCCAGCTACGGGCTTTCCACTTCTTCTTCGGGGGAGGTTCGCATTGTCAAGGACCTGGAATACTCCATCAAGGACCGGGACGTGCTGATTGTGGAGGATATCGTTGACACCGGGCTGACCTTGAAATATATTTGCGAGAATCTAAAAACCCGCAATCCGCGCAGTGTAAAAATTGCCTGCCTGCTGGACAAGCCATCCCGGCGCAAGGCAGAAGTATATCCGGATTATGTGGGCTATTCCATACCCGATAAATTTGTGGTAGGTTATGGCCTGGATTATGCTGAGCAATACCGGCATTATCCGGCCGTATGCGTATTAAAACCAGCCATTTATGAAAAGTAGAGGTGCAGGAATGGAAAAACAATTGGTCCTGGTTTTAGACTTCGGTGGTCAATACAACCAACTGATTGCCCGACGGGTACGAGAACTGTCCGTTTACAGTGAAATGGTACCCTTTGATATTAGCTATGAAGAAGTCGCACAAAAAAATCCCGCGGCCATCATCTTGACGGGCGGTCCCTCCAGTGTACACGTGGAAGACGCTCCTCAGTGTGATCCCCGTATTCTGGAAATGGGAGTCCCCATCCTGGGCATCTGTTATGGGATGCACCTGCTGGCCCAGCTTCTGGGGGGGCGGGTAGAGGGAAACCGGGTACGGGAGTATGGACGCAGCCACCTGCAGGTACAGGAGGATGATCCCCTGTTTAAAGGCCTGGATTCCAGAATGCAGGTATGGATGAGTCATGGTGATTCCATCACGGAACTGCCGCCCGGCTTTCGGGTAACCGCCGGCACCGAAACCTGCCCGGTCGCCGCGCTTAGTGATACCAAACGCAACATATACGGAGTGCAATTCCACCCCGAAGTACGTCATACCGTTCAGGGGATGGACATCCTGAGAAACTTTCTTTTTAATGTGGCCAGACTGAGGGGAGACTGGGACTTAAGTGATCTGATTGCAGAGCAGCTTGCTGATATTCGCCGGCAAGTAGGGGGCAAAAAGGTGCTCTGTGCCCTGAGTGGAGGCGTCGATTCCTCAGTAGCCGCCGCTCTGGTTCACCAGGCGGTGGGAGACCAGCTGGTGTGCGTGTATGTGGATACCGGTCTGATGCGTAAAGGTGAATCAGAGCAGGTCTTGCATACCTTTAAGGAAAAAATGGGTATGAACCTGGTATATGTGGAAGCTGAAAAACGCTTTATCACCCGTCTGTCCGGGGTTACCGACCCGGAAAGGAAACGCAAGATTATCGGTGAGGAATTCATACGGATTTTTGAAGAGGAAAAGGCCAAGCTTGGTGAAATAGACTACCTGGTGCAGGGCACCATCTACCCGGATGTCATTGAAAGCGGTACCCGTACCGCCCAAACCATTAAGAGCCATCACAACGTAGGGGGCCTGCCTGAAGATATGGACTTTGAACTCCTGGAACCCCTGCGCCTGCTCTTTAAAGACGAAGTTCGGGTCATCGGTGAAAAACTTGGTATCGATGCTGAAATCCTTTGGCGTCAGCCCTTCCCGGGACCGGGACTGGGTGTGCGGGTCCTGGAAGAAGTTACGGCGGAAAAGCTGGCCATTTTACGGGAAGCCGATGCCATTGTCCGGGAGGAGATCCAAAAGGCAGGACTGGACCGGGAACTCTGGCAGGCCTTTGCTGTTCTGCCTCCGGTTCGCAGCGTCGGCGTCATGGGTGACGCCCGCACCTACGCCTACCCTATCATCATCCGCGCCGTGGTCAGTGACGATGCCATGACCGCCGAGTGGGCGCACCTGCCCTACGAACTCCTGGACACCATGGCTCGCCGTATCGTCAACGAAGTACAGGGTGTCAACCGGGTGGCCTATGATATTACCAGCAAACCCCCGGGAACCATTGAGTGGGA
>CAZLYH010000077.1:0-9252 GCA_964563775.1 uncultured Syntrophomonadaceae bacterium
TTGACGCGCTCTGGTTGGTTCGCAGCGGTCGGGGACTATGACCACGTAGTGGCGTCTGCCCAAGGTACGATTCTTGGTAAGAAGGAGGGGTGATTATGCAGGACACACCCAAAGCCAATCGCCTGCATATAGCCATATTCGGAAGGCGCAATGCGGGAAAATCGAGTTTAATCAACGCCCTGACCCAACAGGATATTGCTCTGGTCTCGGCTATTCCTGGAACTACCACCGATCCAGTCTTCAAAGCTATGGAAATTCAGCCGCTGGGTCCCTGTATGATTATTGATACGGCCGGAATCGATGACGTGGGTGAGTTGGGCGAGCTGCGCACCAAAAAAAGCCGCGCGGTTTTAAACCAGACCGACCTGGCTCTGTTAGTCATTGACCCGGCAGCCGGGATAAGCGAGTTCGAGCGGGAGTTGAAGGAGGAGATTATAGCCCGGGATATTCCCGTAATAGGGGTTTTGAACAAGACCGATCTGGGTCCGGTCGAAACCAACCAGCTGGAAAAAGAGCTGGGGCTACCCCTGGTTCCGGTGAGTTCCCGTACCAGAGAGGGAATCAGGCTGCTGAAGGAGCGGATAATACAGTCAGCCCCGGCTGCTTTTGAAGAACCCCACATCGTGGGGGATTTGCTTTCCCCGGGCGATATCTGTGTACTGGTGGTGCCCATCGACCTGGCGGCTCCCAAAGGCAGGCTGATTCTTCCCCAGGTGCAGACCATTCGCGATATCCTGGACAATGATGCCATTGCCACCATCGTCAAGGAAAGCGGGCTGCGCGAGGCCCTGGCAGGTTTGGCACAGAAACCCCACCTGGTTATAACCGATTCCCAGGCTTTTCGCCAAGTAGCCGCTGAGACTCCGGACGATGTCTTGATGACTTCTTTTTCCATACTCTTTGCCCGCTATAAAGGAGATTTGCTGGAACTGGTGCGGGGGGCCAAAGCTATTGAAACGCTGCGCCCCGGTGATAAAGTCCTTATCGCTGAAGCCTGTACTCATCACGCCCAGGCCGACGATATTGGCCGAGTGCAGATTCCCCGCTGGCTGTGTCAGTATGTGGGGGGAGAACTGGATTTTCAGTGGTCCAGTGGCAGCGGTTATCCGGATAATTTGGCTGAATTTAAGCTGGTGGTGCATTGCGGAGCGTGCATGATCAACCGCAGGCAGATGTTGCACCGTATCGATATGGCCCGGGAGAATCATGTCCCCATAGTGAACTACGGCGTGTTGCTGGCTTTTGTCCATGGAATTTTGGACCGGGCCTTAAAACCCTTCCCCCAGGCAAGGATGGCCTTTCGCGCCGAGCGGGACTAAATTTCGCCCCGGTAATTCATTTATGTAGAAATTAAATGATTTAAGTACTTCCCTTCCGACATCGCGCTATAATAATATCCAACAATGTATTTATTTTGTTGGGAGGGATAATGATGGGTAGAGACTATCTGCGGATGTATAAGGAAAAGCTGCGGACCGCTGCCGAAGCCGCCAGAATTATCGAACCCGGAGATTGGGTCGATTATGGTATGTTTAACGGCAAGCCGGTGGCTTTTGACCAGGCCTTGGCCGCGCGCAAAGAGGAACTGAGCGATATTAATGTTATGACCGCGGTTACGGTCCCGCCGATTCCAGAAGTAGTTATGAAAGACCCCCAGGGCAACGTTTTTTCTTATCTCGATCTTCATTTCAGTGCTGCCAGCCGAATTATGCAGGAAAAGTGCGGTGGGGTATTTTATCACCCGGTGGTTTTTGGCGAAGCGGAGGAATACTTTTTTCAGTCGTTGGATGACCCCGAGAAAATAGGCGCTCCGCGCCGCAAAGCCTTCGTGGTGCGGACAACCCCCATGGACAAAAACGGTTACTTCAATTTCGGCCTGCATAATGCCGTTGCCTACTCGCAAATGCAGAGTACCTATAACGTAATAGTAGAAGTAAACAAAAACCTGCCCCGGGCACTGGGCGGCGCGCGGGAACAGGTGCATATCTCGGAAGTGGATTATATAATTGAGAGCGAAGACGAGCCGCTGTTTGCATTGCCGAATACTGAACCAACGGAAACCGATTACAAGATTGCCGAACATGTTATGCACCACCTGCGGGATGGGTGTTGCATCCAGTTAGGGATCGGCGGCATGCCCAACCTGCTGGGAAAGTTGATCAATGAAACCGACCTTAAGGATCTGGGGGGAAATACGGAAATGCTGGTTGATGCCTACATGGATATGTGGGAATCAGGCAAAATGAACGGTAGACGGAAAAATGTTGATGAAGGCAAGATCGTCTACACCTTTTGTCTGGGCAGCCAGGAGCTTTATGACTGGATAGACAACAACACCGCTCTGGCCTCCTATAATGTAGGCTATGCCAATCATCCCGTGCGGCTGAGTCAGATCGACAACCTGATTTCCATTAATCAGGCCGTGCAGGTAGATTTATTTTCGCAGGTAAATGCCGAAAGTACCGGATTCAGACAGGTTTCCGGGAATGGCGGCATGTCCGACTATGTGAACGGGGCCTACTGGTCCAAAGGGGGCAGAAGCCTGATTTGCCTGCCTTCCACCTATACCGACAAAGAGGGCCAGCTCCACTCCCGCATCGTACCTCTGCTGGACCCGGGCAGCATCGCGACGGTGTCACGGCAGATGGTGCATATAATCGTAACTGAATACGGTTGGGAATCGTTTAAGGGTACTTCTTCCTGGGCGCGGGCCGAAAAGCTCATCTCCCTGGCGCATCCCGATTTTCGTGATGAACTGATTAAAGAGGCGCAAAAGATGAAGATATGGCGGCGGACCAACAAGTTAGCCTAAAACGGTTTTGTCACCGCGTGATCATGGTAAAGCCAGGCCACCGGGAAAGATCCCGGCAGCCTGGCTTTTGACTATTATATTTAAACGGTGATGCTGGAAGTGTACCAGACACCGCCTTTCTTTATCAGGAAGATATGTTGACCGGTTACCTGGTCATTAGTCTTAAACCACAGGTTGGTGTCACTGTTGGCTGTTAATTCAATGACCTGGCCATCGGGTTTGAGCTGGAACATGCAGGTGAAGCTGGACAGGTCCAGGTTGCCGATTTTGTATTCGGTGTAGCTGTTGCCGTCGTGTTCGCCCTGGTTGCCGGTAGCTACAGCTGCTGCTTCCACGGGGGCATCCCAATCCAGAACGGCGGTATAGCTCTTGTCGTTATTGTCCGCCACTGTAAGGGTATATTTCCCGGTTGCGCGCTGGACATTAAACCAGAGGCCGCTGTCCGTATTGGCGGTGAGCTGAACCGCCGCATCGCTGTCTTTCTGCAGGGTAATGGATTTTACATTATCCTGGGCCAGGCTGATGGTTTGGCCGTCCACTTTGAGGACGTACTCTTCGTATACCTTGCCGGCATGGCTGCCAACTGAGCTGGTCGCTTCCAGGGTGCCGGAGGCAACCTCTGCCTTTTCTACTACCGTTACCTTGCAGGTTGCCGTCTGGCTGTCTTCTCCACAGGTGACGGCAGCAGTTATGTTAACGGTTCCGGTCTTATCGGCGGCGGCAGTAACCACTCCATCTTTTACGGTTGCCAGTGTAGTATCGCTGCTCTCCCAGGCAACCGTGTAGTCACTGCTGCCCTCGGGACATTTTACCGTGGCTTTCAAGGTAATGGATTGGCCCTGTTCTACAGTGGCTGTCTCGGGCAGGGTGATTGACAGTTCGGCCTTTTCCAGCAGTCTTTGCAGGAGACTGGCCATTTCTGCCCGGGTAATGGCACTGTTGGGGTTAAAATTCCCATTAGGGTCGCCGCTGATGATTCCTTCCTCGTAAAGAGCCAGAATGTAGCCAACATCTTCCGGGGAGAGAAGGATGCCATCCTTAAAGGGAATATTGCTGGTGTCCACCGGCTCCAAACCCAGGGCTTTGGCTATCATGACCGCAGTCTGAGCCCGGGATGCCTGTACGGCAGAATGGAAACGGTTAAGTTTAATAATGCCTTTCTTGGCAGCTTTATTGGCATCTCCCCGTACCCATTCCGGAATGGTTTCCAGTTCGCTGTCGCCAGTTTCCGTGTCGTCTTCATCCACGACTTCTTCCTGTGGAGCTACACGCATCGCCAATGACAGTGCCTCGGCCTGGGTTAACGGCTGGTCCGGCTTAAAGCTGCCATCGGGATAACCCTTCAGGAGCCCGCACGCACTCATTTCTTCAATACACTGATGGGCCCAATGCTGCTCGGTATCCCGGAAACGCAGCTTTTTCCCCGGCTGGGTCTTTTGGGATTCCCCGGGTTGAGATGATTTAACCTGCTTCTGGTCCTTGGCCTGCTCCTGTTGCTGATCCTTGACCTGCTTTTGGTCCTTGACCTGCTTTTGGTCCTTAACCTGCTCCTGGTCCTTTACTGGTTTCTGCTCTTTCACCTTGGTCTGATCTTTTTCCGGATTCTGGTCCTTGCCCTGATTAGGATTCTGCTTTTTTTCCGTGTCGGTTACTTTTTTGTCGCCGGTGTTTCCCCACCCTTTGCCATTATCTGATTTGGCCAACGCAGCCCCGCTGGACAACATGGCTACCAGCAGCAGGGAAAGTACTACTGCAAGGGTTTTCTTCATGTATCTGTCCTCCTTTATTGTTGCTGTATATATAACTACGTAATGTACCCCTCATTTTTGGGGGTGAGGGACAAGTTAACCAGGTTATCATAGGAGTGAACGGTAAACAGATAGTAGAGCAGGTAAACCAAGGTATAAGTTGCTACTGTAATTACTATGGGAATGGTCAGGTTCTTATAGAGCATACTGCTTAGAGCCGATAGGGCCGTAACCGCATGGGCGACTCCTACCAGCAGCGGAAACAGGAAGATTACCATAACCTGACGGGAGATGGACGCGCGGATTTCCCGGCGGCTGACGCCGATTTTGCGCAGAATAACATAGTTCATTTGCTCCTTGCCGGCTTCGTTTAACTGGCGGAAGTAGATGACACTGCCGGTAGCCAGCAGGAAGACCAATCCCAGGAAGGCGCCCACAAACATCATTCCCCCGGCGGTCTCCAGCTGTCCCCGGTATACGTAGTAATAACTGGAGAGCAGATCGAAGTTTTCGTCCAACTCCCGGGTGAGGGCGGCGCTCTGTTCGGGTTTATCCACCAGGAGGCATCTCATCACCACTGGTTGTTGTGCCCGGCTCATTTGGTTAAATTCCCTGTCGCTGACCACCAGAGTAAATGACATCATGTTCGTTAGCGAGTAGGATCTGCTATCAGTGATTTGCAGCTGGTATTCCCTGCTACGGTCATCGCTAACAGTTATAGTGCGCCCTTCTATATTAATGGGATTGGCATAGCAAAAAACTGCCGCCTGGCCGGGTTTTTGCAAATCAATATCTGGTTTTGCTCCCCGGACAGCTAGTAGCTCCCGATACGAGCTCTCGGAAATAAGCTGAGCCGTGTGGAGATAGCCTTCCCGGCCAGCCATCTCGCCTTTAACCTCCAGATAGGGCAGCCTGACATCGGCCAGCACCTTGTTTTGGGGGTGATGGGCCAGGGTCGCGTCCACCTCACTATCACCATTGGCCCCGCCCACCAGATAAACATAGCTAAAGGGGGAAGATTCCTTAAGATTTTCGGTCATGCCGAAGTAAAAGCTGTAACTCATGCCTACGGCGGTAAGGGTGGTAGCACTCAAAACGGCAATGGTCGCCAGCATGGTGGCATTGCTTTTAATTCGATACAACAGGTTGGAAGTGCTGATGAGATTCATACCCCGGTAATAATGCTGCTGGTTGCGGCGCAGCCTTTGCAGGGCAAAAACCGAAAACGACTTGAACAGGGCATAGGTTCCGCTAATAACCAGTCCCAGTACTACTACCGCGTAGACCGGGAAGAAAAAAGCCGCCAGTTGCGTATTCAGAGCCACAATATAGCCGCCGGCGATTAATGCGATGGACAGGAAGGCCAGCTTGAGGGAAGCCTGGGGCTGACTTTCCCCTTCCTGTTCGGCCCGGAACAGCTCCACCAGCTGAAAGCGATAGATAATGCGGCGGGTATGCCAGGAAATAACCAGGAAGATGATTGCGAATATCACTACCGTATTCAGTACCGCCCGGGGGGAGATGAAAAAGTCCACCTGCACATAATGTCCCATCAGACTGAGCATAAGCATGGCAAAAAGCTTGGAAAACAGCACCCCCAGAAAGATGCCTGCCCCCAGGGCCACCAGGCCCATGACCAGGTTTTCATAAAAGAGCATGCGGGCCACCTGTTTTCGTTTCAGACCCAACAGGGTATAAAGGCCGATTTCCCGCTTCCTCCGGCGGGTGAAAAAGGCACTGGAATAGCCCATAAAAATGGCGGAGAATACCGCGGTCAGGAAGGAGCCAAAGGAGAGTAGAAAGTTCATCTTTTCGCCCACGATCCGGGTTACCTGCTCATTGTAGTCAATAGAATTAAACATATAAAAAACCAGGATGGCAAAAACCATGGATACAAAATAGAGAAAATAGGTTTGGAAATTCTTTTGAATGTTTCTAATGGTTAAATCAAATAAACTCACGATTATCCCCTCCCAACACCGCCAGTACGTCCAGAATCTGGTGGAAGAAATCCTTGCGGGTGCCGCCGCGCACCAGTTCACTGAACAACACTCCGTCTTTTATAAACAGGATGCGCCGGCAGTAGCTGGCGGCAAAGGCATCATGGGTAACCATCATGATGGTGGTGGCGTACTTTTGATTTAAGTCAGCCAGGCATTGCAAAAGCTCAGCGGAGGAGCGGGAGTCAAGGGCACCGGTAGGTTCATCAGCCAGTACCAACCGGGGATTATGAATAATGGCTCGGGCCGCAGCCGTTCTTTGTTTTTGCCCCCCGGATATCTCATAGGGATACTTGCCCAGTATGTCCCGGATACCCAGCAGCGTCGCCACCCGCTCTACGCCGGCTTCGATTTCAGCCACCGCTGCCCGGGCCAGGGCCAATGGCAGAACAATGTTTTCTTTTACCGTCAGGGTGTCCAGCAGGTTAAAATCCTGAAAAAGAAAACCCAGCTTTTCTCTGCGGAAACGAGCCAGTTGTTCCTCATCCATGGTAAGCAGGTCGTCCCCGTCGATAATGATACTTCCCCCGGTGGGGTTATCAATGCTGGCCACCAGGTTTAAGAGGGTGGTTTTACCGGCGCCGGAAGGTCCCATAATGCCGACAAACTCCCCTTCTTTTATCTGCAGGTCTATGCCATCCAGGGCCGGGTAAAGGTTGCCCCTGGACCCGTATACTTTTTTCAGGTTCCTGGCTTCCAGTACATTATTCATTTACCTGAACCTCCTCTAATGAGTACATGTTATCTAAGGCCTCATCAGAATCTTAACCTGATTAGGGTTTTCCATCCATGCATAAGACTAACAAAAGCCCCCGATATCCTTACATTTTTGTAAGCCAGGCTGCGAGGATAAAGCTGCCATCTTCGCGTTGTATTATGGGATACTATAATCAAGAGTGGTCATTACTTCGAAGACAGGGGCGGCGACTCCCGGGAGGCAGCTGGAAAGGATGACAAGCCATGTTTAGGATCATGTTGGTGGAAGATGACCCCAAGCTGCGGGGTCTGATTATAGAAAACATCAATAAATGGGGATTTGAAGGCTGGGCAGCCGAGGAGTTTCAGGACCTCCTGGCAGATTTTTTGCGCTTTGAGCCCCATCTGGTATTGATGGATATTAATCTGCCTGCCTTTGATGGCTTCTATTGGTGCAGCAAAATCAGGGAGGCCTCCAAGGTGCCGGTACTGTTTATCTCTTCCCGGGATAGCAATATGGATATTGTCATGGCCATTAATATGGGCGGCGACGACTATATCATCAAGCCCTTTTCCCTGGAGGTGCTGATGGCCAAGATAAATGCCCTTCTGCGCCGCACCTATTCGTACATAGATGCCGAAACCCTGGCAGTGGAGCATGACGGAGTGCTGCTGAACCTGAAGGACAGCCAGCTTCGCTGCCAGGATGAGGTGGTGGAATTAACCCGCAATGAGTTTAAGATCACCTATATCTTAATGAAGAACCACGGGCAAGTGGTAAGCCGTGACCAATTGATGCGCGCCCTGTGGGAAGACGAGAGTTTCGTGGATGACAACACCCTGACCGTCAACATTAACCGTCTGCGCCGCAAACTCGCGGAGATTGGCCGCAATAACTTCATTCAAACCAGAAAGGGACAGGGGTACATTATCTCATGAGGTTTAGTGAATATTTAGCGGATCGAAAATACCTGCTGCTCTTTTACTTAATCCTGATGTCCTTTATTACGGCAGTGATCGCCCTCGAGCCCGGCCAGCGGGTAACCGTTGACAACATTATCTATATTAATGTTGTGGCTCTGGTTCTGTTGGTGATTTACCTGCTGGGGGGCTATATTCGGCGGCAACGGTTTTACCGGCAGATTCAGCAAAGTCTGGAGAGCAACCTGGCGGGAATAGTGCACACCCTGCCCCAACCCGGCAACTATGAGCAAAAGCTGTACCGGCGACTGCTGGAAATGATCTATTCCGAGCAAAGAGAGTATCTGGAAGCGCTCTATGAACAGCGCAAGGAAAACCTGGAGTTTATTAATAGCTGGGTGCATGAAATCAAGACTCCGCTGGCCGCCAGTCACCTGCTGATCGAAAACAGCCGGGGTCAGTATGCGGATGAGTTGCTGGACAGCCTGGAGGAGGAAGTGACCCGTATGGACGGCCTGGTGGAGCAGGTCCTCTACCACGCCCGGATGGATGACTTTGCTCGGGATTATCTCATTCAGGAATATGAATTGCAGCCTCTGGTAAATGAGCTGGTTAAAGGCCAGGCCCGGTTGTTTATCAGCAGGAAAATCGGCGTCAACATAGGTGAAATCGACATCAGTGTATTAACTGACCGCAAGTGGCTCCTGTTTATCCTCAACCAGGTCTTAAGCAACTCCCTCAAATATACCCCTGCCGGAGGTTTGATCCGCATTTACGCTGAGGAGGATGCCCGGGAGAAAAGGCTGGTAATCGCCGACAATGGTGTCGGCATCAAAGCCGAAGATATCGAGCGGGTGTTTGCACGGGGATTCACCGGTTACAATGGCCGCAAGTTCAGCAAGTCTACGGGGATGGGCCTTTACCTGGCCAGAACTCTGGCCCGCAAGCTGGGCCATGAAATGTCCATCGACTCCGAGTTGGGCGAATACACCCGGGTATATCTTCACTTTCCCCGCCTGGGGTTGTGAGGGACAAGGGACCTGCCCGAAACCACTGAAAAAATGTAATAATGACC
>CAZLYH010000078.1:0-4619 GCA_964563775.1 uncultured Syntrophomonadaceae bacterium
AGAGTACTATGCCTTCCATGGCCATAGCCTTATCGAGCTGCCGGTGAGGAAACTGGAGAAACCTTCATTGGAATTCCTCCAGTGGCATAATGAGAATGTGTATTTGGAGTAAAGAAAACCTGCAGGTGGAAATGGTTGAAATAAAACTATTAATAGGGGTGGGAGCACTAAGTGAAGAATCAAAAATATGCGGTGAACCAGTATCAGATAGATACTATTTTGACCTGGGTGAAAACTGGGGAAATTGCGATTCCAGAGATTCAGCGGCCATTCGTATGGTCTGCAACCCAGGTTAGAGATTTCATGGACTCTCTCTATCAGGGATTCCCGGTGGGATATATTATTGCCTGGCGCAACCCCAATGTAAAATTAAAGGATGGCAGAACTTCAGACGGTAAAAAGATATTAATAGATGGGCAGCAGCGAGTAACATCTTTAACCGCCGCTATTTTGGGACAACCGGTTATAACTCAAGATTATCGAAAAGCGAGAATTAGGATATCCTTTAACCCGATTGATGAGACCTTCGAAGTTTTTAATTCCGCCATCGCCAAGAATGCTGCCTGGATAAACGATATTGCTGAGTTGTTCAATCCTGACTTTAATTTCCTATCCTACCTCAAAGAGTATGGCTCGGCTAATCCCGGGCTAAGTGAGGATCTGGTTTTTGAGAGACTTAATGCTATTAAAAACATCCCTTTGAAGCAAATTGGATTAATTGAACTGGATGCGGATCTGGATATTGAAACGGTGACAGAGATATTTATTCGGATTAACTCGAAAGGGGTTCCTCTCAGCCAGGCCGATTTTGCTATGTCCAAAATAGCCGTAGCTGAAGAGTATGGAGGCCCAAATCTGCGCAAGTGTATTGATTATTTTTGTCATCTGGCGGTAGCCCCCGAGTTTTATTCGCAAATTGAGGAAGCCGATCGGCAATTTGTATCAACCAAATACTTTCAGAAGATGAGCTGGCTTAAAAATGAGAATGACGACCTTTATGATCCCGATTACACGGATGTACTGAGGGTAGCTTTTATTTCCGAGTTTGAGCGGGGCAAGCTGGCTGACCTGGTCAGTCTTCTATCCGGTCGTAATTTTGAAAAGAAAACCTACGAAGAGGAAATTGTTGAGCGGTCTTTTCTGGCTCTGGAAAGAGGCGTACTCGGTTTTATAAATGAGACCAACTTCAAGAACTTCCTAATGATTATCCGTTCGGCTGGGTTTATTACTCCTGGTTTGATTCGTTCCCAGGCTGCCCTAAACTTTGCTTATGTACTTTACTTAAAACTAAAATCCCGGGGTTATCAACAAGCGGAAATAGAGCGCTATGTCCGGAAATGGTTTGTGCTGTCGGTGTTAACAGGAAGATATTCAGGTTCGCCGGAAACCGCTTTTGATAACGACATAAAGAATATCTGTGCAACATCCTTTGGGGATTATCTAAGAAGAATTGAGGAGGCGGAGTTATCCGATATATTCTGGAATGTAACCCTGGTTGAGAACATGGAAACGTCCGCTGCCAATAGTCCATACTTGAATGTATTTTTTGCGGCTCAGGTGAAGATGCACGACAAGGGCTTTTTGTCCCGCGATATTACGGTCAATGAGCTGATCTCCCTTAAGGGAGATATTCATCACATTTTCCCCAGGGATTACCTTAAGAAAAATGGCCTGACCCGCAAGGAATACAACCAAATTTCCAACTACGTTTATATGCAATCGGAGACCAATATCCGTATCGGTAACAAGCCGCCGCGAGTTTATTTTGGAGAGATCCTGGAGCAGTGTAATGGAGGTCCTCTCAAGTATGGTGGGATTTCGACTATGGAAGAACTAAGACATAATCTAGCCATGAACTGCATTCCAGAAAGCGTTTTTACTATGGAAATCGATGATTATAATCAATTCCTTACCGAACGAAAAAAGCTGATGGCCAGTAAAATCAGAGAATATTACCGGATGCTGTAAACAAAGCTTTTCGTTTTAGGAGTGGCAGTATAATAAGCAAAGCATTCTACGAAGTGCTAAACCAAGTTGGGTTATTACTAATCGGCTTTGCTATCTCGGCGACCTTTGCTTCATAAAACCTTCAATAAAATCTGTTCCGGCAGCACCGCCTATCATGATACTAATAATTAATTGTTTCGCATTAAACCAATCCTAAGATTCTCCCTGTGAGGATTTATCTATATTCTTTTTAAGCCTCACAACTACCCTTGCAAGCTGACCAACCACTCCCAGAAAGGCACCCAGAAGAAGAAACAATGTAATCTCACTTCACCTATTCCCTTGTCCCTTGGCGGCCGAATTAAAAGCCAAATAAAGGCTGGTAATGTTAATTTTCCTTAATAGAAAATAAATAACGAAAAATAGAGGATTTTTCGGCAAAATGGCGAAAACATGAGACGGCTAGACACTATAAGGGATTGGTCTATGATGGTTATCTTTGGATCAAGCCAAGCCGGTAATTGTGTTGCTCCTTCCTGGGTTTAATGCTGGCTCAGGTTTCATTAGCGATCAATGCCTCCCAAAGAGAAACAACTCTTATGTTTGTCCATGGCAAGCAATTATCCGAGCAACGAAAGGAGCGGATTTATGGAAAAGTATCGAAGTTTAGTCGGGAGGTTGGCGGGCTTTCTCCTGGTCTTATTTGTTTTTGGACTTATGTGCCCGCCATTAGCTAAAGCTGCAACTCCTGAGCGACTTGTAGTTTCATACGTTGTTTCTCCTGCAGCAGCCAATGGTACCTATGTGAAACAAATTGGAACAACAGGTTCAGCGGGTTTGGAATACTGGAAACACGAAACGCAGGAATACTATCTCTATTGTGACGAATACAACGGATCTTATTTCTGGAATCTTGATTCGAATCTGTCTGATGATGATGAAATATTGTTTTGGGCCTCTTTAATAAGCAATACGAATCTTACTTATGTACAGTCAACTTATCCGTCCCCCCATCTAATTGGAGTTGTCGATAACTCGAACTGGATTGCAGAGGGCGGAACAGGTACGGAAGGATTACAGAATAATTTTTCAAGTGCAACCGCAATCAGGGTAGAAGAGTATGTTCCGGGACCCGAAATCAATCTCCAGGGCAACGGTGCTGACATTGCCAATGGTGATAATACACCCACAACGTCTGATCATACTGATTTCGGTTCGACAGCAGCTACCGGTGGTACGATTACCAGGACCTTCACCATCCAGAATACCGGTACGGCAAATTTAAACTTGACCGGCTCATCTCCTTATGTTGCCATAAGCGGAACCAATGCCGATGATTTCATGGTCACTTCCACTCCCGCTGCACCTATTGCTGCGGGTGGTTCCACAATATTCCAGATCACTTTTAACCCTTCGGCGGCAGGAACACGCTCAGCCACACTATCCATCGCCAATGATGACAGCGACGAAAACCCATATACCTTCGCTATACAGGGAACCGGGCTTAATATAGCTCCAGAAGTATCCGGTCTGCCCACCACCATAACGGTCACCGAGGATCAGCCTGGCGATGTTGATCTTTCCGCTGCTACTTTTAATGATGCTGATGGTGATCCTTTGACGGTTTCTCTAACGGCATCAGCCGGAACCTTTACCGCCAGTTCGGGCGGCGGGGTTACGGTAGGCGGAAGCGGTACCGGAACCCTGACCTTAACGGGAACCGCTGCCAATATCAATACTTATTTGGATACTGCTGCGAATATTAACTATACCGGGGCGCTGAACTAGAACGGTAATAATGCAGCCAGCATTACTGTCAATGTCAGCGATGGCACTGTAAACCCTCAATTGGGAACGGTTAATGTTAATATTACAGCGGTCAATGATGACCCGGCTGTTTCCGGATTGCCCACCGATATTACCGTTCTTGAAGATACAGTCAGTAATGTTGACCTGTCAGCAGCAACCCTGGTTGATGTAGATTCCGGTGGGGGCAGCATTACTCTAACCCTGTCAGCAGGGGACGGAATTCTTACCGCCTTATCGGGCGGTGGTGTCACGGTGGGAGGCTCAGGAACCTCAACCCTGACTTTGAGCGGAACTGCTGCCAATATTGATACCTATCTAAATACCGCTTCCAACCTTCAATACCTGGGAGCATTAAATGTGAATGGCAACGATGTCACAACCCTTTCGCTAACTGCAAATGATGGCGGAAATACCGGGGCTGGCGGGGGAACTGATGTTGCGCTGGGCACGGTAAACATTGACATTACGGCTGTGAATGATGCTCCCTCATTTACCATTGGACCCAACCAAACCGTTGCTTACAATGCCGGCAGTACAATTGTTACTGGATTCATTACCAACATTGATGATGGGGATCCGGAAGCCGCCCAAGCGGTATACTTTAATGTTTCCAATGACAATAGTTCCTTGTTTACCAGTCAGCCGGCCATTAGCCCTGCCGGTGATTTGACCTATACTCCTGACCCGGCCCAATCCGGCACCGCGGTGGTGACTGTTTCCATCTCCGATAACGGCGGGACCAGTAATGGCGGTGTTGACCATTCTTCCCCCCAAACCTTCACCATAACGGTCACCCCTGATCTAACCCCTCCAGGTGTGGTCTCTGTTGCTGTACCTGCGAACGGAACTTATATTGCCGGTCA
>CAZLYH010000078.1:4719-9009 GCA_964563775.1 uncultured Syntrophomonadaceae bacterium
TAACCGTGAACACAACCGGTGGCACGCCAACCATTCTGCTTACCTTGAATACCGGACCAGTAAATGCCTCGTATCAGAGCGGTTCCGGGACCTCGGTTCTGGTATTTAGATATACGGTGGCGGCAGGGAATAACGACAATAACGGAATTTCGCTAGGCAGCTCCATAAACCTGAATGGCGGGACCATAAAAGATGCGGCCGGGAACGATGCCGTATTGACCCTCAATGGTGTCGGCAGCACCGTAGCAGTCTGGGTTGATGCAGTTGCTCCAACCGTCACCAGTGTCAGTTCTGTCACAACTGACGGAACCTACAAAATTGGTGACGTTATTGCCATTACGGTGAGTTTTGATGAACTGGTAACGGTTACCGGCACCCCGCAGCTCCAGTTGGAAACTGGTTCGGTTGATAGAATTGTTAATTATTCATCTGGCACCGGGACGAATGCTTTGACTTTCAACTATACTGTCCAGGCAGGTGACGAATCCACTAATCTTGATTACATATCGTCTGATGCCTTATCGCTTAATATGGGAACGATAAAGGATGCAGCCGGCAACAATGTGGTATTGACTTTGCCTGTTCCCGGGTCGGCCGGTTCGCTTAGTGCCAATAAGACAATTGTTATCGATGGCCAAGCTCCATCGGCAACGGTTGCGCTAGATGACAACAACCTGATTGTGGGAGAGACAGCTACAGTAACGGTTACATTTACTGAGGCGGTAGCAGGTTTTACCAACGGTTACCTGACCGTTCCCAACGGGACTTTGGACCCGGTTAGCTCAGCCGACGGGAATATAACCTTTACCGGCACTTTTACCCCCACGGCAGGCGTTGAGGACATTACCAACGCCATTATTCTGGACCTGACCGGGGTGACAGATGCAGCAGGGAATACCGGCAGCGGCACCGCCAGTTCAGCCAATTTCACTATTGATACCAAAGTACCGGCTGTTATCCTGGTGAGTTCCACAGCCGCCGACGGCCTTTATAAGCTCGGTGAGACGATGACGATTAGGGTGACTTTCGATGAAGCGGTAACGGTTACCGGCTTACCGCAAATGGAGCTGGAAACCGGCCCGGTAGACAGAAGCGTTGCTTATATTTCTGGTTCGGGGACCAACACTTTATCCTTCAACTACATAACCCGGGCGGGTGACGAAACTGCCGATCTGGATTACACATCGGTCAATGCGCTGTCGCTTAATGCGGGAACCATAAAGGATGCAGCCGGCAACGATGCGGCATTGACTTTACCTGTTCCCGAATCGGCCAATTCGCTGGGGGGCAGCAAGGATATAGTCATTCAAGCCTTCCCGACTGCAAGCCTGAGTGCGGATCCCTTGATTATAGCCGAGAATGGCGGCAGTTCAATGATTACGGCCACCTTATCACAGGCTTCCAGTCAGGACGCAACGGTGGAATTATCATTCTCAGGAACAGCCAACCACCCGAATGACTATACCCGGTCAGCGACTTCCATAACCATTAATGCCGGATCCACCACTGGCAGTACTACTATTACGGGTGTTGATGATGCAGTTAATGACAACCATGAAACGGTAATTATAGATATAACGGGTGGAACCAAGTGCACGGAAAATGGTACTCAGCAGGTTACCGTTACTATAGCTCAAGCAGCGATGCTGCCGGGAGCACCAACCGGCGTCATGGCAACCGCCGGTAATGGCAGGGCCACGGTAACCTTTACGCCGCCCGCCGATGATGGCGGCAGTCCCATAACCGGATACATCGTAACTTCAGTCCCTGGTAATATCACGGCAACCGGAACGACCACCACCATCACCATAACTGGTTTGTCCAACGGTACTGAGTATACCTTTACGGTTAAGGCAGTGACTGCCTTCGGAAGCGGACCCGATTCTGCACCTTCCAATGCGGTTACTCCGCGCAGATCTTCCAGCGGAGGCTCAGGCTCAGGCGGAGGCGGTTCAACCCCCTCTACACCGCCAACTTCAGGATCAGGGGTGAACATACTGGTTAATGGCAGTGCCGAAACGGCTGCCACTGCCAGCACGCAGCAGGTTGGAAGACAAACCGTAACCACCGTTACCGTAGATGACAGCAAGATAGAACAAAAACTTAATGCCGAAGGAAACCATGCCATTGTAACCATACCCTTCAATACTCAAGCGGATGTGGTCATAGGGGTACTGAACGGCCAAACCATCAAAAGCATGGAGAGACGGGAAGCCGTGCTGGAAATCAGGACCACAGCCGTGACCTACACCTTGCCGGCATCCCAGATTAACATCGATGCGGTGGCGGCTCAATTCGGCCACCAGGTTGAACTGAGGGATGTAAAAGTGAGTGTACGGATTGCCGAACCCCCCGCTGATACAGTGAAAATCGTCCAAGATACTGCCAACCAGAACAACTATCAGATCGTTGTCCAGCCGGTTCAGTTTGAAATCACCTGCACCAGCGGTGATAAAACCGTGCCGGTGTCAAGGTTCAACCGCTATGTCCAGAGGACCATTGCCATCCCCGACGGGGTGGATCCCAGCCGAATAACCACTGCAGTAGTGCTGAATACCGACGGAACCTTCTCTCATGTACCGACCTCCATCGTGGTTGTAAACGGGAAATACTATGCACAGATAAACAGTCTGACCAACAGTACTTACTCGGTTATCTGGAATCACCGCGAATTCACCGATGCGGAAAACCACTGGGCCAAAGAAGCTGTCAACGACATGGGGGCCCGACTGGTTATCAGTGGAGTGGGCAACAACCTGTTTGAACCCGACCGGGATATTACCCGGGCAGAATTTGCCGCTATTGTTGTCCGGGCCCTGGGGTTAAAATCGGGACTGGGCACCAATCCGTTCCATGATGTAGCGAATAATGCCTAGTACTGCAGTTCCATCATGACCGCTGCCGAATACGGGATTGTAAACGGGTATGGCAACGGCCAGTTTGGACCGCTGGACAAAATCACCCGGGAGCAGGCCATGACCATGCTCGCCAATGCCATGAAAATAACCGGGTTGCAGGCCAAGGTAAGCCCAGCCGAATATGCGGCCTTGTTCGATTCCCTGGGAATCAGCCAGCCGCCTGCCGACTGGGCGAGAAATAGTGTGGCGGCCTGCATCAAAACCGGAGTTGTGGTAAAGAGCGACGGCGATATCCGGATAATAAAAGGCAATATCACCAGAGGTGAAGTAGCTACAGCGGTACGCCGGCTGCTGCAAAAATCCAGGCTGATTTAGAATTGCAGCAGTGTCAATAGCATATTAATAATCATGGGGCTGGCCTAAACAGCAATAAGTTTTAGGCCAGCCTTTGCTAGTTTATAACGGGTTGGCTGGAGGGACCAAAAGAACCGTCCCCTTGGTTTTTGGCACTTTTTAGGGCGGAATCACCCCCAAGGTGATTACTTATTCAATAGAAATGTATAAAATGGGGCATGACCAAAAAACTGGTTCTGTAAAGTAAACATGAAACGGGGGGCACTATAGCGGAGGTAAAATATCATACCGCAAGTTGAGTATGAGTAAAAAGGGAAGTAAAAATAAAAGGGGGAGTTGGACATGGCGTTTTGTGGTAATTGCGGGAATCAGATGCAGGAGGGAGTAAAATTCTGCCCCTCGTGCGGCAGCCAGGTGCAGACGGGCGGCGGACAGCCGGCGCGCATGAAACGGGCCGACGAGGTGGAATTCAAGGTATACGGCGAGGATCTGCAATTTGTGGAAATCATGCTCGATCCCGGCGAGACGGTTGTGGCCGAAGCGGGCGGCATGATGTATATGGACAATGCCATCCAGATGGACACGATCTTCGGGGACGGCTCCGGCCGCGACGAGGGCAAGGGGGTTATGGGCAAGCTGCTTTCGGCCGGCAAACGCGCGATAACCGGTGAAAGCCTGTTCATGACCACCTTCACCAACAGCGGCCATGAAAAGAGATGCGTTTCCTTTGCCGCTCCCTATCCCGGTCGTATTATCCCCCTCGACCTGACCGAGGTGGGCGGGACGCTTATCTGCCAGAAGGATTCCTTTTTGTGCGCGGCAAAGGGCATCTCCATCGGCATCGCGTTTCAGAAGAAGATCGGCGTCGGCCTGTTCGGCGGTGAGGGCTTCATCATGCAGAAGCTGGAGGGCGACGGTCTTGTCTTCATGCACGCCGGCGGCACCATCGTCAAGAAAGATCTGGCGCCCGGCGAGACCTTGATGCTGGACACCGGTTGCCTGGTGGCACTGACCAAGACGGTGAATTACGATGTTCAGTTCTCCGGTGATGTCAAGACCGCGCTGTTTGGCGGCGAGG
>CAZLYH010000079.1:0-8829 GCA_964563775.1 uncultured Syntrophomonadaceae bacterium
CTGATTTGGGGTTTGATAGACACGGATTATGGTTTTAGACGCTGATTAACGCTGAGGGATGGGGGATTATTTGATGGGGATAAGGGACGGTAGATGCGGATAACTAGGAACTTTTGGGATGGACACGGATTATGGTTTTAGACGCTGATTAACGCTGACGGACGCTGTGTTGCTGGGGATTCATGGACATAGCCTTATACAGATTTAAGAGCAAGGATTGTCTGAATAGTAATATTGGGAAAACACATCAAGATATAATCCATGTTGTCTATCCATTTCAAAAATCAGTATTATTTTTTATCGGGGACTACTAATGTTCCTCGTCATTAAAAACTGAGTACCGGGTCACCAGTGAGGTTGTTACATTATCCCTATCTATTATCCTTATCAGCGTCAGAAACCCCATCCGTGGTCATCCGAAGAAATCCGTGTTATCCGCGTCTATTAATCCCTGTCAGCGTCAGTCAGCGTAAATCAGCGTCAGAAACCCCATCCGTGGTCATCCGAAGAAATTCATGTTATCAGTGTCCATTAATCCCTGTCAGCGTCAGTCAGCGTAAATCAGCGTCAAAAACCCCATATCATCCGTGCCAATCCGAAAGATCCGTGTTATCCGTGTCAAACAATCCCCCGGCAGCGTCAGTCAGCGTCAGAAACCCCATCCGTGGTCATCCGAAGAAATCCGTGTTATCCGCGTCTATTAATCCCCGTTCAGCGTCAAAAAAACCCATATCGGTGTCTATGCCATCGTGTCTATTGACAACAACCCCTGATTTTGGCTAATATAAGAAGGTAGCTCTGTTACTCTGCCTGTCTTCCTGCCCCGTTAGACAGGCCGGGGGCAGAATCGGAGGACATTCACAGGAGGGAACGACGTGAAAACCTACATGGCGAAACCGGCGGACGTTGACCGCAAATGGTACGTGATCGACGCCAGCAACCAAACCCTGGGCCGCCTGGCTACAGAAGTCGCTACCATTCTGCGTGGTAAACATAAACCCACTTTTACCCCCCACGTAGATACCGGGGACTTTGTCATTGTCATTAATGCGGAAAAGGTCAGACTTACCGGCAACAAGCTCAGCCAAAAAAAATACCAGCACCATAGCGGCTATCCCGGTGGTTTGAAAGAAATGGATTACCGGACACTTCTGCAGAGAAGGCCGGAGAAAGCCATCGAGCTGGCAGTAAAGGGTATGCTTCCGCATAACCGTCTGGGCGACCAGATGTATAAGAAGCTCAAGGTTTACCGGGGAAGTGAGCATCCCCATCAGGCCCAGAAACCGGAACTGCGTGAGTTGAAAGGGTAAGGAGGATCGAGATGGCAAAGGTACAGTACTGGGGAACCGGAAGAAGGAAAAGTGCCGTAGCCAGGGTCAGACTGGTCCCCGGCGAAGGCAAGATAGTTATAAATGACCGGGCTTTTGAAGAATACTTCCCGAATACGACCAGTCGGCTGATTGTACAACAGCCCCTGGAACTCACCGACACCGGTGGACGTTTTGATGTGATCTGCCGCGTTCACGGCGGTGGTATCAGTGGACAGGCTGGGGCCGTTCAACTGGGAATCGCCCGGGCTCTGACCAGGGCCAACAATGATCTCAGGCCGGTCCTGAGGGGAAATGGCTTCCTTACCAGGGACCCGCGCATGAAAGAGAGAAAAAAATACGGCCTGCACAAGGCCCGCAAAGCACCACAGTATTCCAAGCGCTAAAACCGCTTAAAACCCCCTCACTACGAGGGGGTTTTTAAATGAAGAACCTTTATAAGGTTGACGGCATATCTATCATTTTCAGCAATTCTTCCAGGTCCGAGTCGGGGGCAAACAGGCCCATAAGATCTGATTCAGTCAGCTGCTGAATAGACTTCACCTGGCCATCCGGCGGCTGGATAGTGGCTGCCCCGGGCCGAACCCGGTTGTCCAGCGAAAAGACCATATCGAACGCTTGCGCACCCTCCGCAAAATCCAGCCGGGCCTGGTAGGCGGTTCTCTCCAGGCGCACCCCCCGGTAGCCAAGGGTAATGTCCACTTGCGCCGTTGTGGCAAGGCTGGAGGCAAGCTGTTGGCGGGCCTGCTGGACAAAACCCGTGACCTGGTAAGCCAGTTCATCCATCTCAACCGAACTATATTTTTCACCGCGGGTATTCAGGCTGTTGAGGTAGAGCAAAAGGGAAGCCCGAAAACGCGGATCCTCCTGATAGGCATCGGTAAACCCGGTCAGGTAATCAAGCAACTCTTCATCCTGCAGGCTAATGGTAATATTACGGTACTGGCCTTCCCGCTGCATATTAAGTTTCTTGCCTTTAATCTGCTGGCGCAGAATCTTGCTATGAACCTCCCGCAGGTAACCAAAGTGAGGATTATCCTGATCAAAGACCTGGAATTGTTTTCGATCAAGATCAGCCGGGGTCAAACGCACATTGCAGGATAAGAACTGGGGCAGCGACAGAACCATCTCCCGGGGAGCCATATACAACTGCCCCTTTACGGAAACCAAGGGCATAGCCGCCTTAAACTTGGTGACCTGGAGGAGTTGTTCATTCATATCATAACTGCCCTCTGCTTCCAACTCCAGATTGCGGAAAACGTCATAACTGTGCCGGGTATCCGGGTCCATTCCCTCCAGAAGGGCCTCGTTAACGTTAAGGTTCATTCCCGCCCGGGTGGAAAAAGAACCCCGTTCAGGTGTGCCCTGCCGGGAACCCAGCCATAGCAGCGCCGCGGGGGTATTCAGAGCGGCAGCATATCCTCCCCCAAGCAAGGCCAGTATAACCCCTATCACCAGCACCGGGCGCATTCTTCGCAAACCATTCTCCTCCTCGCCTGTGGCAATCATTCCCCATTATTTTCTACAAAAGCGTTTCAATTCCTCCCCTGGTCCTTCGCCAGCCAGTTGAACTGTGCAATAAAAAGGAAAATGAGGTAAAAATAACGAACTATTCCTTTATATTAATGAACAGGGGGTAGGAATATATGGGTATGGGTAAAGGACGGGAAATATTGTTGGTAGGAGCGGGCACCATGGGAGCTCCAATTGCCCAGGTTTATGCCAGTGCAGGTTACCAGGTAACTTTGACCGATATCAACCCGGAGGTGTTGCGTCGGGCTGAGGCCAGAATTGCCAGCAACCTGAAGACGCTGGCCGAATTCGGCGAGATTGACGAGCAAGCGGTTAAGGAGACGCCGGGCCGCATTACCTATGCCGCCGACTACCGGGAAGCAGCTCCCCGGGCGGATCTGGTAGTGGAAACGGTCACGGAAAACCCGGATCTGAAAAGGGAAATCTTTGCGGAACTGGGTCGGCTCTGCTCACCGCAAGCCATCTTGACCAGTAACACCTCGGCCATGAACATCTTTGACGCAGCCCCGGTTTCCCACCCGGAGCGGCAGATAATCTTTCACTGGTGTACCCCGGCCCATATAATGCCCCTGGTAGAGCTGGTCATGGGGCCGGCTACCTCAGTGGAAACCCTGCAAAAATGCCAGGCGATTGCCGCCGAACTAGGCAAACAGGCCGTGGTAGTAAGGCAATACATCCCCGGATTTATTATCAACCGCCTCTCAGCGGCCATGGCCCGGGAAGCCGGATACATGGTCGGTAAAGGCTGGGCCTCTCCCGAGGACATTGATACCGCCATTTGCAACACCTTCGGCCTGCGCTATGGTTTCGAAGGGCACCTGGAGCTCTTCGACTACATTGGCTGGGATGTCGCTTATCTGGTAGGCGCTTTTCTCAACCCGTTGCTCTGTTCCGACCCTACCCCCGCCGATCTGGCCCGGCAAATGGTAGAGAAAAATACCCTGGGAGTAAAAACCGGGCGGGGATTAAAAGACTACCATCACCTCACCCCGGAACAGGCGGAGGAAATCCGCCAGCGCAAGATCCTGAAAATGAAAAAGGCTTTACAAGACATCCGCGCCTGAAAAAAGGCCGATATCTTGTTTCTCCAACCAGTGCTGTTCCAGCTCCCAGAGCTTTTGTACCCCGTTTTCCAGACGATAATAGTGAATCAGCCAGGCGGTTTCCAGGATTAACAATATTAGAAACAGTGCCCCATAAAGCAGATTGGCAAGGGTTACAAAAAGAGAAAAGGCCAGCATCATAATAATCCCGGTCCCAATCGTGACCAGCAGGTGTACCAGGCGTTCATGCTGAAAATACTTCCGATTTTCGATTATTCTGAATCGGAGAAAAGCAGGATCACCATCAAAGTTTGCACCACTAACCAGATTCTCCAGCCAGGCTATTTGGCTTTTAAGTTTATGTTCCATTTGGAAAGACCCCCAGGTCACTTTATTTGGTGAGGCACGCGGAAACGCCCGTGGCTATTAAGGCAACATTAGAGCTGGGAAGCGATGAACAGGCGCTGAATGTTGTTGGTGCCCTCAATGGTAGAGAGTACGCGGGCGTCGCGGACCAATTGTTCAATGAAATAACCCCTCTCGTAGCCGCGGGCGCCAAAAATATCGGCGGCTTGAGTGGTGACCTGTTGAGCAATCTCACTGGCGGACAGTTTGGCCATGGCCGAAGCGGTGCTGTAGTCCTCGCCGCGGTCAATGAGCCAGCAGGCCTTCCAGGTCATCAGACGGGCCATTTCCACCCGGGTAGCCATGTCCGCCAGGGCAAAGGCGATAGCCTGGTGGTTTTTCAAGGCCGTGCCAAACTGTTCCCGCTCTTCGGCAAAAGTCAGGGCCTCTTCCAGGGCGGCCCGGGCTATACCCACAGAAATGGCTCCTACCATGGCCCGACCCCGGTCAAAAGTCTGGGCTAAAAGCAGGTAGCCACTGCCGGCCTCCTGGCTGCGGATGACGTTTTCCTCTTCTACCCGGGCATTGGCAAAAAGCATTTCTCCTACCCGGGCGTACTCCAATCCCGAAGTGTAACGCCGCCGCCCGGTTTTCAACCCGGAGGTATCCGCTGGAACCAGAAAGATGCGTATAGCGGTCCGCCTGGGCTCGGGCATAGTGCTGGCTACCAGAGTGATCCAGGCCGCCTGGCCGGCATTGAGAACATAATCCTTGCCCCCGTTCAGATAGTAGGCTTCATCGGTCTTAACTGCACAGGTGCGCAGGGCTGACAGGTTAGAGCCCCCGGTAGGTTCGGTGAGAGCAAAAGCGGCCACACCAGCTTTGGCTCCGGTAAGTCCGGGCAGAAACCGTCTTTTCTGCTCTGCACTGCCAGCAAGAATAATAGGTTCGGCGGCATGGAGGGTGGCGGCGATGACTGCGGCCACTCCCGGATCGGCGGCAGCAATCTCTTCCATAACCAGAGCCGTACTGAACCTGTCCAGTCCCAGACCCCCATATTCAGTAGGAACCGTCGGGCAGACCAGGTTTTGCCCGGCCAGTTTTTCCAGAAAAGCTGATTGGTACTCCTCCCCGGAAGCTAATGCGCCCTTTCGGGCTTGCAGTTCCCGGGCAGCCAGGTCCCTGACCTGGCGTACCAGGGTGGTTTGTTGGCGATTCAGGGAAAAATCCATCACAGTCCCCTCCTGTTATCTTTCCAGCGCAGAAAATCCACGTAGCAGAGGACATCTTTAACCTGTTCGTCGCTAAGCTGGTAGATGAGATGAATTAATTTTAGTAATTCGCTGCCGGGCTCGGGGGTGGTTTCCACGGAAGGGGAGACGAGCTCTTCCATAAAATACTCCAGCGGCTTATCCAGGATCTCCGAAAATTTTTCCAGGTGGGACAGGTATAACCGCCGCTTACCCTTTTCATAGTTGGACAGGGCGGACTGGGAGCAGCCCATCAGTCTGGCCAGTTGTTCCTGGCTCATGCCCCGCTCTTCCCGGGCCATTTGTATCTTTCTGCCGATGTCCTTGGTACTCATTGAACGCCTCCTGCTTCCATCATAGATAAAAAAGGGGCTGAGTACAATCAGCCCCTTGGAAAAGGGTGAGCGGCCAACCGATCCTTATGCACTGAAATTAAATATAGTTTAGTCGCCGCGCCTCAGCGGTCAGCCAATCGCGAAAATCCGGATGGGCAATGTTGATCAATTCTTGGCAGCGCCGGCGCAGGTCGAAGCCTTTGAGCTGGGCCACCCCGTACTCGGTCACAACAACTTAAAAACCCTCTTACCTAATAAATGAATAATTCAAGGGAGCACCCCCTGACTCACTCATAGATTTTTTCTTCCTCGGCGAAGGCATTCAGGGCGTCCAGCTCACTGTTGCGTTTGGTTCCAGCTTTCACTTCCTGGGCGCGTTCCCGGTACCACTCGTGCTGACTAATCAGGCTCATGATTTCGTTGGTGCCCACCCAGATCATGGAAAGCCGCATGTCGCGCAGGATCTTCTCAATGGGGTAAATGTCGGTATAGGCAATGCCCCCCATGGCCTGCATGCACAGGTTGGCCACATTCCAGCATTCCTCAGTTACAAACTTCTTGCTTTCCGATACCAAGCGCCGGCAGCGCCGTGCATCTACGCCGGCATCCACCGCCCGGGAGGTGGTATAAACCAGGCTGCGGGAGGCATCCAACTTCAGCACTGCATCGGCAATCTTGAAGCTGACCGCCTGGAAGTTGCGGATGGCGGTGCCAAAGGCCTTGCGCCGGGTGGTATAGTCAGTAGCGATTTCCACGGCCGGCCGCACCGCCCCTACCGTCATGGCTGCCGTCCCCAGGCGTTCGGGAACCATCATCTGGTAAAAAATCGGCGCCGCGCCATTGAGCTCACCAATGATGTTTTCCCTGGGCACGCGTACCTCGTCGAAAACCACCCGGGCCGTACCGCCGCCCCGGCAGCCCATCAAGCCATATAAATATTCAGTTTTGACCCCCATCTCCCGCTCCACTATAAAGCAGGTTATGCCTTTGTGGGCAGGTACTTCCTGGTTGGTACGGGCATAGACCAGGAAAAAGTCGGCCCCGTCCCCTCCGACAATAAAGCGTTTTTGACCGTTTAAAATGAAATCATCACCATCCTGGCGCGCTACGGTAGTGGTACCGAAGAAATCCGATCCCCCCCGGGGTTCCGTCAGGCACTCGGCGGCAAACTTTTCGCCCCGGCAGATAGAGGCCAGATACTTTTTCTTCTGTTCCTCATTGCCGAAATGGACCAGGGCTTCAGTAACCACATCGCCGGAAACCCCCCAGGTGCAGCCAAACATATACCCGTTTACACAGATTTCCTCAGCGGCGATAATATCATCCACCCACTGGCCGCCCCGCCCCCCGTATTCTTTGGGAACGCGGATCCCCAGCAGGTTACGGCGGCCGCATTCCTGCATATATTCCCGGGGATACTTGATTTTGTCTGCGTCCATATCGAGAATATATTGCCGGGGAATCGATCTGGCCAGGTCACGAACCTCGTCACGGAGTTTAAGCTGCTCTTCTGTCATTAAGAAATCAAACATCTGGTTTCCCCTTCCTCCCTTACATAGTTCCATCCACTTTTTTAGCAAAATGGCTACACACTTACAGGCATTAACACCACCTTGCTTATC
Source organism: uncultured Syntrophomonadaceae bacterium (assembly GCA_964563775.1). Classification (GTDB taxonomy): domain Bacteria; phylum Bacillota; class Syntrophomonadia; order Syntrophomonadales; family Syntrophomonadaceae; genus CAZLYH01. The sequence goes on from CAZLYH010000079.1 coordinate 7,457, forward strand.
CACAACCGTAATATCATTATTACATGTTGTCATAAAAATTACTACCATTATATGCACAGTATTCTATTGGTACATTTTACGAGACAGATTAACCCTGGCTGAATTCATGTTTCGACGCTGACTAACGCTGACAAATATCGAAAAGATTTCTTTTTGGACACGGATTGACGCTGATTGGGAATTGATTTACACGGATTTAGATTTCTTTTTGACGCGGACTTACGCTGACGGGGGACGATAGACACGGATGACACGGATAGGTTTGGATTGACGCAGACAATTATTTTTGGCGCTGACGAACAGAAAACTATTAAGGCTGCTGTGTAGATTACCCCATTAACATTGGCTGACACAGGAACAGAAGGAGCGTCCCCCGGTTGTGCTTGACGCTGTAAGGAAAGTACCGCTACAATAAGTATAATTATACATAATCGGATATATTCCCTAAAGGAATACTCATGTCTTCTGGCCAGGGAAAAGGGGTGAGGGGAAAATTTTACAGCAGAAGGTTAATCTCTCTGCAGGGGAGCTGGCTATTATCGGCCCGGAAGGTTTGGGAACGATCCGTATTTATTGGAAGGGAGTGTCCATGGAGTGAACAGAAAAATTTCTATACTTGTTACCATTACGCTGCTGATTTTTGCCTTATCTGGTTGTGGGAACCATCCCCAAGGTGAACCAGCCAGCAGCAAGAAGGCTGCGGTTGGCTACAAAATTGGACTGGTGACCCCGACTCTTTCTGAAAGTGAAGACGAATTCCGCGGGGCCGAGCTGGCTGCCAAGAAAAACCCGGGCCTGATTAAACACGTGGCTTTACCGGAAAACTTTGCGGCCGAGCAGGAAACGGTCATTTCCCAGATTACCAGCCTGGGCAATGACCAGGATATTAAAGCCGTAGTAATCTGCGCGGGTTATTCCGGTATTCTGCCCGCTATTCAAAAATTAAAAGAACAGCGCCCGGATATGCTGGTGATCACCGCCCCTATCTGGGACGACCCCGACCTGATGGCCAAATATGTGGACTTGTGCCTGGATACCGACTGGGTGGCAAGAGGTGTCACCATTCCCACCAAGGCCCAGCAGATGGGAGCCAAAACTCTCATTCATTACTCCTTTCCCACCCACATGGCCAAGGAAGTTATCGTCAAGCGGCACGATAAAATGAAGGAGACCTGTGAAAAGCTGGGTATGACCTTCGTGGACGTAAGCACCCCCGACCCCCAGACCGGCAGTGGACCCAGTGCCATGCTGCAGTTTTTACAGGAGGACATCCCCCGGCAGATAAACAAATACGGTAAGGATACCTGTGTTTTTGGCACCAACTGTCCCATGCAGGATGTCATTATTGCCAAAGCCCTGGAATTAAAGTTCAT
>CAZLYH010000080.1:0-8824 GCA_964563775.1 uncultured Syntrophomonadaceae bacterium
CGCGAGGACAATCCCCTTGGAATTGAGGATTTGTGTATCGCCTCAAAATCAGATGTGCTGCTGGCGGAGGTACGGGAGCGATCTCCCTACACCCTTGATGAATGGAATATCCGGGTAAAAGAAATCAAAAAAAAGCTCCCCGACTGCAAAGCGGTTTATGTAGTTGACGAAAACAGCTCACCCGATCTGGCTGACCGGGTGGCACTTGCCCGCAGCAACAGGCTCATCGACGCCTTTGTATATGGTACGGTTTCCGGTGAGTATATGACTGCCCTCATCGGCAGTTTGTAAGGAGGTGAATGCACATTTGCATACAAGAAAACAGGATAGAAATACATGCCATTGACACAAGCATTAACAAAATAACAAGTACTGGGACACTATGGACAAAAAAACAAGGAACGACATTGTTAAAACCAAGGATGTTAAGCAGGCCGTGGAAAAGGTGGTTTTAAAGCCTTCAGAGCAGCAACCAATCGAAGTTTCTATCCCTGAAGTTCCCCAAGCGTCCTATCGGAATGTCGAACGGGATATGCAAAAAATGGAGAAGTTCTTTTTGGCATGTCACCGTTGGGTTCTGCAGGTGAAAAAGGGCTGCTGGCTGCGGGCATTACCGGTTCGGCCCTAATCCGGCTGGAGATGCAGCAGTTAAAAGAACCGTTGGCAGAAGGAACCGCGGCTGAAGCAGCGTCATTAAGGGAAAAACCTGAGAAAGCGGACCATGAACGGGAAATTACCCGTTTAACCCGTGGTTGGCTGCAAAACTGGGAAAAAATCTGCGCTCGGGAGAGGCCCGCCGGGCAGAACCTGGCCAGTGAAACCCCTCCTGTCTCAAGTACCGGGTACTTGTATCTCTCTGATGATGCTGTAAGGCAAAAGTATCACCGGGAATTTTTACAGTCCTCCTCAGATTTATGGGCAAGCGCAAGGGAAAGGGAAAACAAACGCCTGCGGGAAAAGCAAAAGCATGATCAGAGGCTGATGGCCAATACCATATCCGGACTCGCTTCCCTGCACCGCCAAGAGACAGCAACTGTCCTAAGGGAGAAAAGCGGTGTTCCGTTGCTGGACGCCTGCCGCCTGGTGGGACGGAACCTGCATATTGACATTAGCGCACCGCCCCGCACTGACGAAGAGGCTATCAATGATGACGGGACAAGAGAACTTAACCTGGACGATATTGTCCGGGCTTCCCGCATCCGGACCCGGGAAGTAGCTTTGCGGGATGACTGGTATAAACAGGACAATGGACCGATCCTTGGCTTTATGGCGGAAGACGACCGGCCGGTGGCTTTGATTCCGGATTCGCCGTCCAAGTACGTTTTACATGACTTTACCCGGGGAATTGAAAAGGTTGTTGATAAAGATACCGCAGCCGAAATTAAATACTTGGGGTTTGTTTTTTACCGGCCCTTTGAGAATAAGCAAATTGCCCTGCGCGATCTTTTATCCTTTGGCTATAAAAGCTGCTGGCGGCGGGACCTGGTTATGATTGCATTAATGGGGGTTTTGGGCGGTTTATTGGGGACGGCCGTTCCTGTGGCTACGGGTATTGTTTTTGACAGCATTATCCCAGAAGGAGAAGGCGGGCAGCTGCTCCAAATAGCCTTTTTCCTGGTTGCTGCTGCGCTGGCTTCCATGTTGTTTCAATTCACCCGCGCTCTGGCTACATTGCGTCTGGAAGGGAAGATGGACGGTTCGCTGCAGGCAGCGGTCTGGGACCGTTTGTTGAGTCTGCCGGTGCCCTTTTTTAGGCAGTATACCGCGGGAGAACTGGCCATGCGGGCCATGGGGATCAGCCAGATCCGGGTAATCCTTTCCGGAGTAACGCTCAACAGTATTTTGTCGGGAATCTTCTCCATTTTTACTTTGGCCCTGCTTTTTTATTATGATATACGGCTGGCGGGAGTTGCCGCACTTCTGGTTGTTGTCGCCATTCTGGTAATGGGGTATCTGAGTTTCAAGCAAGTTCGTTATGAACATAAAGTACTGGAGTTGTCCAACCGGATTTCCGGTATGATGCTGCAGTTTATCGGCGGCGTCGCCAAGTTCCGGGTAGCCGGGGCAGAAAATCGCGCTTTTCACCGCTGGGCGCAGGAGTTCGGCCGGCAGCGGCAATTGTCTTTTCAAAGAGAGACCCTGGGCAACTTTTTAACAACGTTTAATGCTTTCTTTCCCATTCTCTCGAGTATGGTTATTTTCTATGCCCTCACTGCCGAAGTGGGTACTTTAGCTCCGGGGCAGTTTATTGCCTTTAATTCGGCTTTTACCACCTTTATGCTTTCCATGGCTTCTTTATCCGAGTCTCTGATTAGGGCAAATCTTGTCATTCCTTTATATCAAAAGGCCAAGCCCATATTGGAAACCCTGCCTGAAGACGACAAAACCAAGGCCAGCCCGAAGACCTTAAGCGGTTCACTGGAAGTAAGCCATGTGTCTTTCCGGTATAAGGAAGACGGGCCTTTGGCTTTGCAGGATGTTTCTTTGCAGATTAATGAAGGCGATTATGTTGCCCTGGTGGGGACTTCCGGCAGCGGCAAGTCTACCTTGTTCAGAATTCTGCTCGGTTTTGAACAACCGGAAAAGGGGAAAGTCTATTACGACGGCCAGGACCTCTCCAAAGTAGACATCCGGGCCGTGCGCAGGCAGTTGGGCGTGGTACTGCAAAACGGGCAGCTGATGAGCGGTAATATTTTCAGTAATATTGTTGGCGCCAATCCTTATCTGACCATTGAAGATGCCTGGGAAGCAGCCAGAATGGCCGGCCTGGAAGAAGATATCAAAGATATGCCCATGGGGATGCATACCATGATCAGCGAGGGGGCGGGTACGATTTCAGGCGGACAGAAACAGCGTCTGCTGATAGCCCGGGCCATCGTCAATAAACCGCGGCTTATTTTTTTCGATGAAGCTACCAGTGCCTTGGACAACCATACCCAGGCTATTGTCAGCCACAGCCTGGATAAACTACGGGCCACCCGCATTGTGATTGCCCACCGCCTGAGTACCATTATAAACTGCCACAAGATTCTAGTAATGGACCAGGGTAAAATTGTAGAGCGAGGGACTTTCCAGGAACTGATGGAGAAAAACGGTATTTTGGCCTCCCTGGCCAGAAGACAGCTCGCTTAAAAAGGCATGGGGACGGTTCTTTTGCCTGCAGGCAAAAGAACCGTCCCCATGCCTTACATGTTTAATTTACCCAGCAGTGTATTTACTGCCTGCAACTGATACTTCACCCGGGTGGAAAGCGTCGTCTTCTGGGAGGTTTCAAAAATAAAGCTATGTACATCCAGGAATTGACCGGCGCTTCTAGCCAGGCTGCCTTTTACGGGATATCGCAGCAGAGTGAATTGGCGATAGGAACTGGAAATGTTCTTGTTCAAGTCGGCAACGATATCATCTACCGTATAGCGCGTGGAATTGGCCGGGTAATAAATCAAGGTTTGACCAACTGAATCCGTGGATTTGTTTTTGTAATAATCATAGCCTTCATGCATGTCCATCAGCCAGTCTACTTTATAGTCTTTTACGACCTGATAGATTGCTCTGGCCAGCTTATTGTCACCAGATTGTGAAGAAGTCCTGGGAAAATCCCGGTTCAGATCGCCTTCCCCCTTCACATAGCGCCGGTCGGCTTCCACGGCTCGTTTATTAGCGTCGGGCAAAACCAGCAGCTTGCCCTTTTTGATAGTGAGGTCCTTTACCTGGTGGGCGGCTTTGTATCCGGCCGTTTCATTACCGTGAATCCCGCCAATAACCATTACTACCGGGCCTGGTTTGCCGCTGTCGATTATGTATAAGTCAGTGGCATACTTGGTTCCCTTGGCCAGCACAACCTTTTCACGCGTTTCCTGCGAGGGATTGCTTTTCATGCCCAGTTCCGCAAGCAACAAGTCGGTGGCTTTTAGGTTGTAATTCATACGGGTTGACAGAGCCTGTTTTTTACAGGTCTCAAAAATAAAGCCATTAACGCCCAGCAACTCTGAAGCACTGCGCACCAGGCTCCCCTTTACGGGATAACGCAACAATAGGAATTTTTCTGACGACTTGGAAATATCCGTATTAAGATCGGTCAGCACTTTTTCCACTACTGCTTGAGAAGAGGCTTGCGGATAATAAATCAGGGTTTGTCCGTCGGCGTCGCGGGATTGACTGCGGAAATCCTTCTCTTCATGGAAATCCACAATCCAATCAACCCGATGCTCTTTTACTACTGAAAAAATAGCGGCTGCCAGGTCATTATCCGGCGTTTGCCCTGCAGTTTTGGGAAAAGCTCGATTCAGGTCTTCCTCACCGGGTACTTGCCTTTGTCCCAGCTGTATGGCCCGTTTATTTGCCGCGGGCAGCACCAATAGCTTACCTCTATCGATGGTGTAATCACTGATCTGCTGGGCCGACCGGTAGCCGGCAACTCCATCCCCATGCATTCCGCCAACTACCATTACCACTGGACCGGGCTGGCCACTATCGATAACGAACAACTCGGTGGCATCCTGGCTTCCCGCAGCCAAAATTACCTTTTCCCGGGTTTCCGTGCCAGTAGAACTGGCGCTTGCTGGCCTTAATGTCATAGGCAGCACAAAAACGGCAGATAAAGCAAACAATGCGATGAGAAAGGAAATTGATGCAACAAATGTTCTTGATTTTACTTTTTTCACTTTTTGTCATTCCTCCCTTGCAAATATAAATTATAGAAAAAAAGTAAACTAAACCTGCTTTCGACAATATATGGCTAATTCCTTTATGAAAAGTCATCCTTGATAGGGTATAATTTCCATGAAATGAGAGTTGTTGATTGTAGCGAATCAGGAGGAACAAGCCTTTCTGATCCGAGAGGGCGGCAGGGAGGAGGCCGCGCGTGGCGGTGCTGGGGGAAGGGTAATTCTCAGTTGGTCTGTGTCCTTCGGAGGGGTTTATTGACGAGCGGGTGAAAGTTGTTTGCGAGGGTGGTTTTTAGTCGGTGCGAATGGCATCCAGGGCACTGAGCTTCATCGCTCTTCGTGCCGGGGAGTATCCGGAGATAACCCCGACCATCGTTGCGAAAGCTACTGCTGACAAAGCGAGCCATAGCGGGATTACGGAGATGGACGAGGTGCCGCCCATATTGGCCATGAACCCGGCGCCAACCTTGTTTAGGCCCCAGGATATGAGATAGCTGAAGATCATGCCGATGACCCCGCCGCAAAGACCAATCATGGCCGCTTCCAGCAGGAACAATCGCTTTATATCCGCCACATTGGCTCCCAATACCTTTATAACACCGATTTCCCGGGTGCGTTCATATATGCTCATAATCATGGTATTGGTTATACCGATAGCAGCCACCAGGAGACTTACGAACCCGATTCCCCCCAGGATAGCCTGCATGGTGCGGGAAACCTTTTTCATTTCCTTCAGAATGTCGGTCAGGCTAAAGGCCTGATAACCCATAGTCTTAATCTGACTCTGAACGGCTTCCACCTGATTAATATTGGCCACTTTGACCTTGATGCTGTCATACTGGTTGGGGTTGGCCGCTCTTCGCTGTTCCCGGGGGGCGCGATTCAGTTTCTGATCCTCGGCCATAATTTTTTCCAGCACGGTTAAATTCATATAGGCACTGTAGTCTTTTTCACCATTACTCATGGCCAGGATGCCTATTCCTTTGGCTTCATGTGGTTTGGGGGGCTTGTAATCTGCATCGGGGTTGGAACGGTGGCGATTGCCGTATTCCATATCGGCGGTTAATACCAGGCGATCGGTGATTAATTCCACTGGCGGCGGATTACCCGGGAAGCCGTTGGCCCAGGGATCGCGCTGGCGGGAATTATGGAATTGAAAGCTGACCTGATTGCCAAACAAAAGGGCCTCTTTGTCAGTGGGAAGCAGCAGGCGCCCTTCCTGGGCCTTAAAATCAAAAGCCTCCAGATGCTCCGGATTAACACCAATTATATTAATATCCCCCACCATTTTTCCTGACACAACCCGCATAAATGCTGATTTTTGCGGCATAACTGCCACCACCCCGGGCAGTTGCTGAAAGCGTTGCACCGCTTCCGCATTCAAAAGCATGGATGAGTTGCTTCGGTCAGCAGGTTCTGGCTCGGAATATACCATTCGTCCTTCGACGACTTCGATGATATTGAGACTGCCCATATGCTGCAGTTGCTCTTTAAACCCCTGATCCATGGCAATACCCAGGGAAAGCATGATAATGATCGCCGCCGTGCCAATCACCACCCCCAAAACGGTGAGGATGGTGCGCGTTTTTCGCCGCCACAGGCTTTTCAAGCTCATACTGATTAAATCGGCTTTATTCATCGAAGCTTACTTCCTGTTGCTTTTTTCGCCGGCGGCGTATGAACAGCCATAAAACCAGCAGCAAAACTGGCACCCCGGCCGCGGGGATCATCCGTTTTTTGAATTTGCCGTCTTTAACCTGGGGGTTTTCCATACCCGGCTCGGGCGGCATTTCCTGAGGAGGCAATACCGTCAGGGTGAAGGGCTTTTCGATTTTATAGTGGGCGTCGGTGTCATCATCGTATTCCAGGGCAATAACGCCCTTAAACTTGCCCTCTTGCGGGGCAATAACGGTTACATCGTAATAGTCATCTTTGCCTGCTTCCAGGTTGCCGACAAAGACATCCCCGTTTTGAACCTCAAAATCACCCTGGGTGGTAATCATCAGGTTGCGAATCATCGCCCGACCGGTGTTATAGAAATCAAGCGAGATAGCGGTAGGATTCCCGGCAAAAATCTGCTCGGGAATTACCACTTCAGAGGTAGTGAGCTGGAGCGGCTGGGCGACTGGGATGCTGATAATCTCTGTCTCCGTAAACTTGGTGCCTTTTTCATCCTGATAGTCGAGCGTCGCTGTAATACTGTGAGTTCCGTTCTCCGCACCTGTTTTGGGTTTTAACACCAGGGTCTGGTCCATGCGGCCCTGGGGGGGCAGATCAGCTATATAAAAGGAATTGCTGCAGCCCACCGGCGAAAAAACCCCTCCCTCGGAGCTCAAGCTCACCTTCAAATTCTTAATTGCCTTGGAAGAACTGGTATTTAACAGCGACAGCACCAGTGTAAAGGCCTGCCCGGCCCGGGCATATTCACTGTCCAGGCTGTAGTTGTCAATAATTATGCGCGGAGTCAAATCGTCTTGGCTGCCTTTGCCGTCAACCGGCACGTAGACCTTGAACTCTTTGGTATACTCGGTATTTTGCTGATCCTGGTATTTAACCGCCAGGTCCAGGGTATAAGTCCCACTTTCCATTTTCGGATCGATAAAGAGCAGGTACTCGATGGGTTTGGTTTCATGGGGGGGCATATTCTGTACGAATTGAGTGTCAGAACCGCTTTTGAGGTTAAGGCCATTGGGGGAAAAACCGCTTAACTTCAACTCCAAGTCCTTGATGGCCAAATCGCTGTCATTGAACATAACCAAAGCAATTGGACTGGCCTGTCCTGCCGGCAGGCGGTCGCCTTTAAAATTCACCGTCTGCAGTTTAACCAGTGGCTGTTTTAGACTATTCTCAATCTTTACATAAATGGTAGCTGATTCACTGCCGCTGACGCCCTCTTCAGAGGACCAGCTGACCGTAACATTCAACGGGTAGAGCTGCGGCTTGGCGTTGGCGGGGACCTTTACCTTGAAGCCGACTACCATGGTACCAGTCAAGTAGCCGACATGGCGGGTTAACAGCATTTTGTCAATTTCAAAAGGAGCTGTTTTTATATCCCCGATATCCACGGAAACCCTTACCTGCGTAGCCGGAGTATTACTGCGGTTTTGAATGGGGATATTAAGGTCTGCTGTCTCGCCGGCCTGAAAAACCGGCATCCAGCGGTCGGCAGCGATGATTACCAGGGGATTTTCCGGTGGTTTTACCGGCACAAAAATTGGATCTTCGGCAAGTGCTACGCCGCCGGACATGCCCATAATTAATATCAGCAGACCAAGGGCAAAAAAAGTTGGCCGATTAAACTGTTTCATACTTTTCTCCTCACCAACCATTCTTTTGATTATCAAGGGGGAGTGCATTGGCTGCCTATGCCGGGGCTTTTCCTTCTTCAATCCGCTCAACATGACCATCTAAAATGTGGATGATCCGGTCCGCATAAGCGGCAACCTGATGATCGTGGGTTACCAGCACCAGGGTTTGCTGGTATTGACCAGCCATATCCAGCATCAGGCGGATAATCTCCTCAGTAGTACGGGAATCCAGGTTGCCGGTAGGTTCATCCGCCAGGATCACCGGCGGTTTACTGACAAAGGCCCGGGCAATACCTACCCGCTGCTGCTGTCCCCCGCTTAATTGCGCCGGTTTGTGATTCAGGTGCCTCTCCAAGCCTACTGCTGCCAGCATCTGTCGGGCTTTCTTCTCGCGGGTCTTGCGCGGGACACCCCGGAAAATAAGGGGCAGGGTAACGTTTTCCAGGGCGGTATAGGCAGGCAGGAGATGGTAAGATTGAAAAATGAATCCCATTTTCAGCTGACGAAAACGGGCCAGCTGGGTTTCAGTCATTTTATGGAGCGGGTAATCATTAACCATTACACTGCCGCGGGTAGGTTTTTCCAGGCCGGCCATCAGATTTAACAAAGTCGATTTTCCCGAACCCGAGGTACCCAGAATGGCGCAGATTTCACCCGGCTTAATCGTTAGGGAAACCGAGTCCAGTGCCACCACCTTCTCTTCTCCCACCCGGTAGACCTTGCGCAAATCCGTTATTTCCAAGGCTGCTCCGCTGCCCATTACTATTTCCTCCACTGGCAACTATTACCTGACTATATATAGGTATTATAGAGTTTTTACTTTCACCTGACGATTAGTAAGGAACGGTTTTT
>CAZLYH010000081.1:0-8652 GCA_964563775.1 uncultured Syntrophomonadaceae bacterium
ATAGATATTGCAAGAACTTCGGCCGACCCGCTAAAGAACCGGAAATGATGCTAAGGTGTCAGGGGGACGGTTCTCTTGACACCCCCAACTCTCCAGATTTGGCCCCGATCAATCCACTTTCAGACAACGTCCCCCTTCATCTTCCGATTATAATATCTTCTGCCATGCCAGTTCTGATAACCCCTGCCAATTTTAATCAGGCCAGACAGATCTGGAATCCAGAATCCCGCTGGCGGGTCTTCCGAAGGAGCAATACGGCCAGGTGCAATCTGCGCCCGTCAGCGGTCACTGATGCGTTTGTTAACAATAGACTGTTTTTAAAGCTTGTTTGGGGTGTTGGTCAAAAGCAAATACCTTATTTGTCTGAATCTATAAAAAGTCGTCTTCCCGATGGCACAGTATTGGACATCCCATGCGGTACAGCTCTTTTCGGTATTCAAGCTTATACAGAAAAACCAAACAATATTTTTATTGCTTTCGACTATTCCATAGGAATGTTAAGAATGGCCAAAAATCCAAAACGTCATTTTCGTTAGAGGAGATGTGGGTAATCTGCCTTTTAAGGATAACAGTTTAAATGGCTGTTTATCGTTAAATGGTTTCCATGCTTTCCTCAAGCCTGAAGAAGGAGCCAGGGAAATATCCCGAACCCTAATGAAAGATGCTCCCATGCTGATGACTGTGGCATGTTCTGGAGAGCGGAAGTTTTCGGACTTTATAATCGATAAAATAATGATCCCACGAGGTTTTTTTACCAGCAGCCTTGGTATTAATGCATACAAGCAGATGTTAATAAATGCCGACTTTCAGGGTTTTAATATACAAATGCTGGGCGCTTTGATGTTTGTTAATTGCAGGGTGTCAGGGGAACCGTCCCCTTGACATCTTGCCATCCCGTGGATGGCTACCATCATTATGAAAGGGCTCCAATGTATGTTCAATAATCGTGGTTATTACTGGCCGCTCGCTCCGCATCGCGGCCGTTTTGCTCCGCAAAACTGACCGTTAGGTCTCGCAATATGCAACCTTAATTGCTTTTATATCTGGATTTAAAGTTGATTAAGGGATAAAATAGTAAAAATCGGGGCTAATGACTTAGAGTATTATTGATCCATATCTTTATATAAAGCAAAAAAGGGAGGGATTATTAATGCCCGACATGGATTATGACATATGGAAGGCAACGGAACTTACTGAGAAATACCTTTCGGGTGTACGCGGGGCAATTCCTTTAGCTAAGGAACAGATTGATCTAATGCTAAGGATTATAGGCGCATGTGATATTGAGGTTGAAAGAATTCTAGACCTCGGATGTGGAGATGGAATTTTAGCAGCTTCCATTTTACAGCAATATACAAACGCTTCTGGAGTGCTACTGGATATCTCCGAACCGATGATTCAAGCTACTAAAGATAAACTTGCAAAGCATTATAATTTAGATTTTGTCCTTTTTGATTTCGGCAACAGCCAGTGGACTGAAAGGGTGAAAGCCAAAGGGTCATCTGTTAAATTCACCGCTGGTTATGATGCAACTTTATTCCATCAGCTTGAACCGGTAGAGACTACCGACCGCAGCTTTCTTGTTATGGCCCAGCGGGGGTAGGGTGCAGGGGTGGGTTGACCCTGCCCCCCCTCCCGAAACACCTACCCGTCGTGCTTAAGGGCATCGCCCGGAGTCGGTTAAAGAGTTAGCGCGAACCTTTAGGGCCTACCGTTAATCTAATGGGTAAAAACAAGGGGGTAGGTTGTTGTACGATGCAGATGTCAAAGCCAGTCAAAAAGGCGACCAGGCGGCTTTTTCCCGCCTAATTGAAAGCAATCAACAGTCGATGTACCGGGTAGCTTACGCGATGCTCCAGAATGACAGCGACGCGCTTGATGCCATTCAGGAATCAATTATCAAGGCATATATCAGTATTAACCGCCTTCAAAAGTCAGAACTGTTCAAAACATGGCTGATTCGCATTCTAATCAATCAATGCAATTACCTTCTTCGGCAACGCAAAAAAGTGATTCCCCTCGAAGTCACCATGACGGAGAGGAAAACCAGAGCCGAACCTGATATCGACACCCAGCTTACGGTAAAAGTCGCTCTCCAGAAATTAGACGAGCAGCTGCGGATTATCGTGGTCCTCTTCTACTATGAAGACCTGTCCATTAAAGAAATTGCCCGGCTATCGAATCTACCCGTAGGAACCGTAAAGTCACGCTTGAACCGGGCTCGCAGTCCCCCTCTTTACAGATAGCTTAATTCCCCGCAATAAGCGCTATGACATTTGAGCAACAGTAAAGTGAACGGTGCTGGCATAGCTCTGACGATTCCGGCAAATCCGTCCCTCCTTATACAGACCTCAGCTCCTTTTCCATGAGATCCATAAACGCCTCCACCTCTTCTTTTTTATGCCCCGGCTCGCCGAAACTGCATTGCAAGGTCATGGTTCTGTTAAAAGTGGTGACCCCAAGCATAAAAGCAGGCGGAATCACCACCGGGGTAAGCATATACGCATCGGTGGCCCGGCTCTGACCAAACTCCAAAGGCCGAATAACCCCCACATTGGATAAAAGCGGGTTGGTCTTACCCGTTTCAGCCGCCATCTGCACGATAGCCTGAAGTTGCTCCAGGAATACAGAGTAATCCGTCGTTCCCCATGCTTCCAAGCCGATAGCGTCAACAGTCTCGGCCCGGTTTTGTTTTAGTTCTTCCAGCGCCTCGGAGGCCCTTTTCAGGGTTTCAGGGAAAGACTCCTCTTCCAGCCTGCTGATCCGGGGATTAATACCTACCACCAGGTTGCTTATGGCTTGATCGGTGTGTTCAGCAAAAGCATGTCGCAAATCGAAGCTTACCGTGATCCCCATTTTCTCTCCCAGGGGAGGTTTAAGCATTGCAAACATGCTCCTGAACATGGCAGTAAGGAGAACGGCTGTCATAGTCACGTGATGCTCTTTGGCAAAGCTCATTATTCTGTCCAAGGCCCCACCCTTAAAACGGCGCAGGGCCATATGCATCTCTTTCCTCTCCGTACCATGATGGGGGAAGCCCCAGGCAGGAGGCAGCGGTTGGGCCTGGGGATCAAACAAAGCCAGCGGATCAGTTATTCCCATAGCATCAAAATAATGCTTCTGATCTCTGCGGCGGTGAGTGTACGGCTGGGAACTAAAATCAGGGTTTTTCTGCAGCTCAGAGTAAATTCCGGCCAAAAGTTCCAGGTATTCTTTCAGACCACCTGCGTCCGAACAGGCGTGGCTGATTTCGACACACAGGCTGTCACCGCCTTCTGCCTGAACCAGGCAGACATTGATTTGCTGTCCTGCATGGAAAAAGGGACTTTTCAAAAAACGGCCAATGGCTTCATCTTTGTGATCCGTTCTTATGCACACCAACCATTGCATTTCGTCCAGATCATCGAAACGCTGCCAGTAGGGCTGCTTTTCATCCTCGACAAAGCGGCAGCCCAAGATCGGCTCGGCATCCAAAGACAATCGAACCGCTTTTTGCAGGATGTCGGCATCCAGAGCTTGAGCAAAGGATACTAGTACATGGATTATGTACTGCAAGGGATATTCGAAGCGATCCTGAGCATTAACCGGCCAGGTAAGGACATTATCGACATTTTTTTGCTTCACTATGATTCCTCCCTAAAGATTTTCAGCAAATTCAATTATTTATGCTGTCAGGGCTTCTTTAAACTCTGCCCCTTCCGCTGCCTGTCAGAACTTTGACAGTCGTAATTGAAAAGCTTATTCCGCTGCTTCACTCCCGCCATTTGATTTAGACCAGGTAATTCCCTTGTTTTCCACCCTGCCGGTATATCCGTCGACGACGATTTCCTGCCCATCCTGAATGATATGCATTACCCCGGCCACATTCACTACCGCGGGTATTCCATATTCACGGGCAACGATGGCTCCGTGGGATAGAAATCCTCCGGTTTCCATCACCACGGCAGCGGCTTTTAAAAATAGGGGGGTCCATGCCGGATCAGTAGAGGGCGCTACCAGTATCTCCCCGGGATGCAGGCGGTATCCTTCGGACGGGTGAGCAATTAACCTGGCTATGCCGGAAGCTTTGCCTGTCGCTGCCGCTACCCCTGGCAGGCAGTCGCCGGAACCCGGGCCGACCGGCTCGGAAAAGACCGGCTTTTCTCTGTGGATAATATCAGGAGCAGGAAGGGCTTCTTTTTGCTTGTGGCTCAGTTTCCTGAAATCCACCAGGGCCTTGAGCCCATCACCATTCCACTCCTTATGCAGAATGGAAAACAGATCCGACCAGGCACAGAAAAATACATCGTCCGCTCTGTTGATGAGCCCCTGGCGGCATAAACGTTTTCCCAGCTCCTGGGCCATTAAACGGTAGGGTTCCATGGCCATAACCAGAACCGATTTGGTCATTTCTCTTACCGCTGCGCCTTCCTGGGCTGCTTTAATTGCCGGGCGGATTTCCTCCCGGGTTTCGGGGGGAACAGTATGTGCCACCTCTTGCCAGGTTCGTTCAAACTGTGCTTCCTGCCGGACCCTCAAGCTGCCAAGCCCGGCGGTATCCATAGTATCCTTAATTATATCCAGCAGGTAAGCGGGGTCTTCCTTCCAGCGGGGATTGATAATATCCATTTCATATACTCCCCGGTGACCATACTCCTCGATAAAAGCCCGGAAAGCCTGTTTAAAGGGAGAGCTTTCCGGCAGTTCTTTTTCCCACAAAATTGAGTTGGAAGTCACCGATGTCAAATACTTCACTGCCGCCTCGTCCCGACGGGCCAGTTCGGCCAGTTCAAGCAGCCGGTACCCGTGTTCGGCGCTGGTTATGCCCGCTTGACCGCCCACCATCAAACCATTCAAAACCTCAGTTGCCCGGGGCCCGAAATATTTATATAGCTTTTGCAAAAGCAATAGGATCGGGGTGGTGCCAACCCCGGCCAGGAAAGTGAATTGCTCACAATACCTCCTTATGATACTGCCGAGTTCATTGTATTTATCATCAAACTCCACGTCTGCCAGGCGAGCCAATCCTGTGCCAATTACGGCCCTGGCGGAACAAGGAACCTCAGCGAAAATTTGGGGCGCATCGGCTGCCGCTTTCATAACGAGATTCATCATACCCATTGAACGGTTCTGCCTTTCCCGGCCAGCCTCCCCTGCGTAAGGATCAGGGTCATCTATTTCCAACTGGGGCTGGTGTCCTCCCCAGAAGTCATTAAAACCAGCGGGCAATGAACCGAGACAATCGTAGTAGGCCCACTGAAGAGCGGATATGTTGCAATACAGCCTGCCGCCAAAAAGGCGTGAAAACTCAATCCCCTCCAGCATTTGGTACCCATTTGCGAGAAACTGGGCATATTGAATAGTATCAATCGAATTCTTCAGCAGGCGGCGGTGCAAGGGGGAAATGACCATGGGCAGCGCATCCCGGTAATTGCCATTTGACCATATGGTCGGCTGGTTTTTCAGTGCCGCAAATGTATATTCCGGCAAAGCAGTCACGGGCCGGGCCTGCAATAAGAAAAACTCCCGGCCATCATAGGCCCATTCCACATCCTGCTGCTGTTCGCATTCCCCCAGAGACTCAAAAACCCGCATCAGCAGCAGGCCCAGTTTCCCGATTTCCTCATCCCTCAACACCGGTCGGGATGACAGCTCGTCGGTAGGAATAAATTGGGTCCCACCGTCCTCTGCCGGCCGGGTGAAGCCCTGTTTGCTTCCGGTATTGCGCTTGAGCAGAGCGGGTACCGCACTCCAGGCTCGATTGTCCAGATAATAGGTGTCAGGTTCCACTGCGCCATTTACCACCGATTCTCCCAGACCGAAATTGGCATTGATAACCAAAAGATCCCGGCGTCCGGTCTGAGGGTCGCAGGTGAAGCCTACCCCGGCCGCTTGAGCTGCCACCATTTCCAACAATACAACGGCTGGCAACACTTCCTTGTCATCCAGTTTCATCTTGCGGCGGTAGGCCACGGCCCGCGGCGACCACAAACTGGCATAGCAGCTTTTGATAGCAGCAAGTAGGTTTCCCAAGCCGCGGATATTCAGAAACGACTCATGAATACCGGCAAAAGATGCCGCAGCCGAATCCTCCGCCGAAGCTGATGATCTTACCGCCATCGCCTTATCAACCAACCCCAGGTTTTGCAGTGCGGCAGAAATCTCATCTATAACGGCCTGGGGTAGTAAGCCTGCTCTGATTTTTTCCTCCAGCTGAGATAACTCATGAGTGTAATCGCCCAGGTTGGCGGCGGTTATTCTGCTGGATATATCTGCAATATCATCTTTTAAACCGTTGTAGTCAACGAACTCCATATAGGCATCGGTTGAAAGCACACCGCCGGGCGGAATGTTAAAGCCAAAACAGTACAACCGGGCCAGATTCCAACCCTTTCCGCCCACTTGAACTGTTCCTGATTTAAAGGCCTCATCCCAGGAGATAAAGAAAGTCCCGTACTGTTTCCTCATTGGTAATCACTCCCTTTCAGTTAAACAGTATCAATCAAGTCCGCGCAGACTTTATTCGGGCCGCTTGTTGCTTATACCATTGAGAACAATATCCACCATTTTACTGATCTCACAACGAAGTTCAAAGGCGGAAGTGTCTTGCAGCCATTCCCAGACTATAGTACCGCGCAGCAAATCAATATAACGAACCATTAGCTCAAACTGGATATCAGATCTTATTTCTCCAGCCTGTTGCCCCTGGCGAATTATCTCCGCTATAATCCTATAGGTACCCCTTTCTTGAAGTTCATTTTCCGTGTCCTGACATTTGTCAGAAGAATAGTACGAGGTTTTAAAGCGATAGGCGAGAACAATACCTGTAAGCTCCGGGTTGATCTCCACCCATCCATAGGCGTTGTTTAAGGCGCTTAGTAAGCGAGCCCGGGTATCAGGCAGGTTTTGAAGTTTTGCCCATACCTCCTGTGCCAGTTGGTTAGAAATACCTTTAACATATTCATCAGCGATAGCCTCTTTCACCGGGAAATAGTTGTACAGCGTTTTCCGAGCCACATCGGCTTCTTCGGCAATCTGTTCCATGGTAGTATTGAAAAAGCCTTGCTGCTCAAACAGCTTCATAGCAACTTGTATAATCTTCTGCCGCAATTCCCTTTTTTTTCTCTCCATCCGCCCTTCACCAGGTATACTTTCTATTTCCACAATCTGCACCTCCCGGAGTTTCTTTTAACCATTAAATAATACACAAAGTATAAACTTACACAAAGTATAATAATAGTATATTTTGCTTTCCGTTAATTGTCAACAGTTTTGGCAAAGGCAATACTGCTCTTACACTTGTTTTGATGTACCAGATTAATTAAAATTCCCTTTCATTCTTGAGATCGGGGTTTTCCCGTACAACTAAAGGCAAGGTAATCTCTATTGCCTATTTTTATTCTAATTGTCAACAAATGACTTGGGGAAAGAACTACGGCCAAGAAGAATACAAGGAAGAGATTCAAGATGACTTGAATTCTAATAACATATAATCAATATATTATGGATTATATGGTCATATTGCTTCATAATATAGAATAAAGGTGGTGAGGTAATGAACTTGCTGAAAGAAAAATCTATCAGTATTGCCAAACAAGATTTCCCCAATATTGTTCGTCAGGCTGCTAAAGGACATGAAACTATAACCAGGAATTTTAAAAGTTCAAATCACGAAAAGGTTTCCATTATTTCTACCGATATTTATGAGGAAATTCTCGACAGAGGCTACAAGTTCAATCCAACCATAGAGGAAGATCCGGACGGTCATGGTTATACTATTTCTATTGATGAATTATTAATTCACGGAGAGGGTCCCACATTAACCAGTGCACTAAATGATCTGGCTGAAAATCTTATGGATTATGCAGAGGATTATCTAACCCGAATTGATTTTTTCAGGCAAATTGAAAACCGCAAAAATCATTATCCGTACCTCCGTAGAATTGCAAAACTTACTGATATTGTTCAGGTTATGGAGGTAATCGCGGAATGCCATACCAATTTACAACAGGCAATATTAAATCAATCGCAAAAAGGTTAGGCCTGCAACATGTAAATTCGAAAAAGTGGAATGGCACCGATATAAACGGTAACTTCTGGCAAACCTACATCCATGATCATGGAGATGGAGTTCCTATTCTAACCGGAACGGCAAAACAACAGGCCAAACAGATGGGATTTAAAGATTTGGAAGATATGTACGATTTCTTAATCAATTCCAGGCGGAAACGATAGGTTTTTGGCGGTTTTAATCCAGCATTGATTTGATTTCCTCCAACTGTCTCCCGCTCATTGATGAAACTGCTTTGCAGGTGCTCAGCCATTATCGCAGCAATTGTAGAATTAATGTGTAGGGAACGACCCCTGTGTCGTTCCGAATCAGGGACGGTGATTTTATGAATTTACCGCAACGCAAATTACAACGTCTTAAAAAATTATAATTACAGGCAAAATAATGCGTATTTCATTACAATATGCACCCAAAATAGATTGCCTCTGTTTGGAAGAATTGAAAACAGTAATTTGATTTTAAACAATGCAGGTTTAGTGGCAGGGGAAACTACCCATCTTCCAGTCTGTCGACAGCCTCTTCGCGATAGATAATTGCACTGTCATATAGGTTCTTCACCTGTTCCGGGCTGTATCCTAAAATATCCGTCAGTACCTGGTCAT
>CAZLYH010000082.1:0-2192 GCA_964563775.1 uncultured Syntrophomonadaceae bacterium
ATAAAGGAATCGCTTAATACCACCACCAGGATGATTTTTGAAGGGGCCTTGCTGGCCATGGTGGTGCTGTTTTTGTTCCTGCGCAACTTCCGCAGTACCCTCATTATTTTTACGGCCATACCCCTTTCCATAGTAGCGACCTTTATTCTCATGTTCTTCAATAACGACACCTTGAACCTGATTACCCTGGGGGGTCTGGCCCTGGGGGTAGGGCGGATGGTGGACGACTCCATTGTAGTTTTCGAAAATATATACCGCCACCGCAGTCTGGGACTGCCCCCGATGGAGGCGGCTCTGACCGGGGCTTCCGAAGTGGGGCAGGCGGTTATTGCCTCCACGTTGACCATTATAGCGGTGTTTTTGCCCATTGTCTTTGTGGAAGGACTGGCTTCCATCCTGTTTAAACCGTTGGCTATAACGGTCAGTTTTGCCATCTTCTGTTCCTTGCTGGTAGCTCTGACAGTGGTGCCCCTCATGTCGTCGCGCATGCTAACTGACAAGTCCATGCGCCGCCGCACTGCCAGTGAAGGGCGGGTGGCTGCAGCGACAGTCAAATTTGGCGACTGGATTGACAATCTGGGTGACCGGTACCAAAAAATGCTGCAATGGTGCCTAAACCACCGTTCCCGGGTGGTTGTCGTGGTGATGGTGCTCATGGGGCTCTCCTTGGCGGCCATACCCCTGGTGGGAGCCGAGTTTCTGCCCAAAATGGACTCGGGAGAGATTTCCGTTGCCATTGAAACGGATAAGGGTAGTCATCTGGAAGATACCGAAGCGGTAGTAAAAACCATTGAAAAGCAGTTAAAAAAGATCTCTGAGGTGGAAACCTGCTTCAGCAGCGTGGGCAGTTCCTCCAATATGTTTATGAGTGCCGGGGGAACGCAGACCGACCGGGCCAGCCTTTATATCAAGCTGGTTCCTCGGGGTGAGCGTGAGCAGAATGTGGATGAGGTGGCGGAGCGGATCCGCACCGGGGTGGCGGAAATCCCCGGGGCGAAAATCAATGTCAGCGCCATGGACATGGCCACTGCTTTTAGTTCGGGAGGACCTATCAACGTTCAGGTGCGCGGGGATGACCTGCAGGTGTTGCGGGAGTTGTCTGCTCAGGTGGCGGATATCGTGCGCAGTGTGCCGGGCACCCGGGAAGTGACTTCCAGCTTGCAGAATGGCAACCCCGAGGTCAGGATTCGCATCGACCGCCAGCGGGCGGCAACTTTTGGCATGACTCCCATGCAAGTGGCCGGGGAAATCAAGAATGCCATGCAGGGTACGGTTGCTACCCGCTATCGGCTGGAAGGGGACGAAATTGATGTGCGGGTGCGCTATGTGCCCCAGGGCCATCAGGACCTGGATTACCTTACCAACCTCACCCTGTTCAGTCCCCGCGGCAATTTGGTCCGCCTCTCCCAGGTGGCCGATTTTGAGCTGGCCCCGGGACCGGTAAAGATTTCCCGCATTGACCAGGTGCGTCTGGCGCAGGTCAACGGTTATCTGCTGAATCGCGACCTGCGCTCGGTGATGAAGGATATTCAGGCACAAGTAGCAACGCTCAAGCTGCCGGCTGGTTACACGGTGGAGTACGGCGGCGAGGATAAAGAAATGATGGAGAGTTTCGGCAGTCTGGCCATTGCACTGTTGCTGGCTATTTTGCTGGTCTATGCGGTGATGGCGGTGCAGTACGAATCTTTCTTTAATCCGTTTGTTATAATGTTCTCCATTCCTACCGCTTTGATCGGTGTGGTCTTCGGCTTGCTGCTGACCGGACGCAGTTTCAGTGTTCCGGCTTTTATCGGGCTGATTATGCTGGTGGGTATCGTGGTGGCCAATGCCATTGTGCTGGTGGACTACCTCAAACAGCTGCGCGAGCGGGGCATGGAGCGGGATGCGGCGATTCTGGAAGCCGGGCGGGTGCGGCTGCGGCCGATCCTGATGACGGCTCTGGCTACGATTCTGGCCATGTTGCCTTTGGGCCTGGGCCTGGGTGAGGGGGCGGAATCGATGGCCCCTCTGGCCACGGTGGTAATCGGCGGATTGCTGGTTTCTACGGTCATCACTCTGGTGCTGGTGCCGGTGGTTTACAGCATATTTGACGACTGGGGGAAAAAGTTCAGCCGTCCCCAGGCCGCTGCGGTTGCGGACGCGGATGATGTGGATTTGGCGGATTAGCGGGGGACGTTTTAGACGCGGATAAC
>CAZLYH010000082.1:2292-8386 GCA_964563775.1 uncultured Syntrophomonadaceae bacterium
CCGAAAAAGAAAACTATAAAGGGAGAGGGAACTTTTGGTTGATGTGTCCCCTTACCTTAAACGCCTCCTAATTGTGCTTATCATACTCCTGACACTGATATTTCCCGCCAATCTGGCTGCTTTTACCGATACGGGAGGGCACTGGGCCCGTCCCGCTATTGATCACCTCAATAGCCGGGATCTGGTCAATGGCTACCCCGACGGCTCTTTTCTTCCTGATACACCTGTGAGCCGGGCCGAGCTGGCTATCCTGCTGGTAACCATTATGGACAAAGACGAAGAAGCCCGCCAGGTGGAGAAAGGAACATCCTCCTTTGCGGATTGCCAGGGTCACTGGGCGCGGGGTTACATCGAGGTGGCCCGGGAACTGGATGTCATACGCGGAGACGGACAGGGACGGTTTGCCCCGCAGCGTCCGGTGAGCCGGGAGGAAGCGGTGGTCATGCTGGTCAATGGTCTGGGGCTGCCGGAGAGCTCCAGTTCGCCTAAATTTAAAGATGCCCGCCAAATTGCCGACTGGGCCCGGGGCAAGGTAGCGGCCGCGGAACAGTCCGGCCTGGTGAGCGGCTTTCCGGATGGAACCTTCCGCCCGCAGAGCCAGGTGACCCGGGCCGAGGTCAGTGTTCTGCTGGAGGAATTCCTGGCCTGCAAGGGCCAGGCGCATCATTTTTACGGGTCGCTTACCAACATTGACCTGCGTCTGCGTAAAGCGGAGGTGGAATTTGCCGGCCAGAAGGAGAGCTTTGAGCTGGCCTCCAACCTCAGTATCTATGAACAGGGGAAGAAGCAGCCTGTGGATAGTGTTCCCTGCCCGGCCTGGGGATATTTCGACATTAACCGCAGCGGCAAACTGGCGCAAATCCTTCTGGATGACAAGCCCCCGGCGGCCCGGCTGCAGACCAATCTGAGCCGATTGCCTGATAGTGCGCGCTTATCACCGAGCGGCAATGTGGTACAGCTTAGCCAGGAAGAGGATACTCGCCCGGTGGAGGTGGCTGCGGGAGCGGACCCTTCGGTAAGTCTGAAGATTACCCGTGATGTTGTCGGTTATGATCGGTTTAACAAGGCTACCGGGGCTACGGGGAAGGGACAACTGGTAGCTGTTATTGATAGTGGGGTGGATCCCGGACATCCTGACCTGCAGAAAACCTCCCAGGATTACAGAAAGATTATTGACTATATTGATTTAACCGGGGAAGGCCGGGTGCAACTGCAGGGGGCAGCCGCTGAAAATGGTTATATTGCCATCGGCAATAAGAGGATAAACGTATCTGCTATCCCCAATGAGGCAGAAATGTATCGCTGCGGATATCTCAATTTGGATTTCCTGCCGGAATCGTTCACCAACGCTCGCAAACCTTTGCTGGCAGTAGTTACTGCTTCCCAGGCGGCGGACCGCTATGACAGTGTTTATCTGGACACTAACGGGGATGGGGAGCTCAGTGATGAAAAGCCGTTCCAGCATTATGCCAAGACCTTTCAGGTTATCCATCTGGCTTCGGACGGAAAAGCGGTCTTTAACCTGGTGGTGGCGGATTTGGACCCGGCCGGTGATTCGGTTTGCTTCGGTTTTGACGCTCTGGGACACGGTACCCAGGTAGCCGGCATTGTAGCGGCGCGGGGCCAGGTTGAGGGGGTGGCTCCTGATGCGCAGATCCTGCCCATCAAGGTGCTAAACCGCATGGGAACGGCTTCGCTCGGGAAGCTGGAAAGCGCTTTGGCTTATGCGGCGGAACGGGGAGCGCGTATAGCGGTGTTAAGCCTGGGACAGTACAGTTTGAACAGTCGGGAACGGGAGGCTATGGCAGCCCTGACTGAAAATCTATGGAAGGCCCATGGCATGATTATCTGCATTGCCGCCGGTAATAACGGCCCCGGGCTGCAGAGTGTGGCGGAAACGGCTGTGAACCGCAATATCATCAGTGTGGGTGCTTTGGCTACCCCAGAGATGTGGAACCGGGATTACGGGTATTTGCTGGATGGCACCATTCTTCCTTATTTTAGTTCCATAGGTCCTTCTGCCGATGGCAGTATGGCGCCGCTGGTACTGGCACCGGGAACTGCCGTTTCCACCTATCCGCTGTGGTCGGGAGAGAGTTACCGCCTGGATGAAGGCACCAGTATGGCGGCTCCGCATGTAGCCGGAGCGCTGGCCCTGCTGATGGATGCGTCGTCCCATTTGAATTTCCGGGAAGATTCGGCGGCGATATGCCAGGCCTTGCTGGCCGGGGCCAAACCCCTGCCCGGTTATCAGCCGGCCGAGCAGGGACTGGGGGCCATTAATCTGCTGTCGGCCTGGGAGGAATTAAAGCAGGTCAAAGGCTCGGGCAGCCAGGTAACCGCCCGGCAGACGGGACCTGGCTATGGCAGCGGCGGCGGATACTATTCATCGGGCCTGGCGCCGGCTTTGTCTTCGCTGCGGATCATAAATCCGGGTGACACTAATCAAACCCTGGCATTAGGAGGGCTGGTTCCCTGGATTAAACCGCAGCAGTATACTATACAAGTTCCCGCCCGGGGAGAGCGCCGTCTGACCATCGGTTATGAGAATCTGACCGAGCCGGGTTTATACAGCGGCCTGGTGGTAGCTGATGATCACCACACCCCGGGATATGACCTGGCGGTTTTACAGACGGTAGTCATTCCCTATATACTGCCGCGAACTACCGGCGAGGCCTTCGTAGATTCTGGAAAGTTGCCGGCAGGCCGGTACCAGCGCTACTTTTTTAGTCTGCCGGAGGGAATGAAGTATATGGGCATTAAGCTGGATGTCGGGGATAAGGGCCGGGCGCGCATTTATGTGACCGATCCTTATGGAAAACGGGAAGACAGCGTTTTCGCCGGGGCAGGCGAGAACTTAAAAGACTCGGTCTCATTGTCATTTACCAGGCCGCCCGCAGGTATTTGGGAAGTGGTGGTATATGGCTCGGCAGCTCTGAACCTGGATAATCTGGAGGTTTCCGAATATACCTTGCAGGTGGAACTGGAGGAAGCGGTGGGCAACCCTGACACTTCTCCCCGCAAGAACCTTTACCTGATTACTTCGGCGGTTGGACCGGTGGGGAAGGATGGGCAGTGTCATCTTACCCTGTTTTTCTGGAACCGCAACAGCAAGCAGCCGGCTCAGGGTTTGGTAAGCATCAATGGCCGCATATATGAAATCTTCCGTGGTAAGGTGGAACTGGAAACCCGGGCGGAAAACGGGGTAATCCCCCTGAACATCGCCTGGTAGAAAGGGGACAAGGGGACGGTCCTTTTGTCCCTCCCCAATGATCAGAGGGGACAAAAGGACCGTCCCCTTGTCCCCGCGAGGCGGGAGCGACTTGGTTCGTGGCTCCCGTCCTTTATACTTTCTGGGGTATGGGCAGGTATTTTGGCTGGAATAACGAATAATATGAAGGGACGCGGGGAAAAGGAAACCATGATGGTGTTGTGCCTTTTCACGTAGTCCGCTGTTCAAGGAGGCAATATACGTGTATCTGGGAAAAGTAATGACCATATTCGGTACGCGGCCGGAAGCGATAAAAATGGCCCCGGTTGTCAAGGAGTTAAAAAAGGTCGTCGATATCGATACCAAAGTAGTGGTTACCGCTCAGCACCGGGAAATGCTGGACCAGGTTTTGCAGCTTTTTTCCATCCAGCCTGACTATGATTTGGACTTGATGAAGCAGCAACAGGATCTTTTTAGCATAACCTGCGGGGTTCTGGAGGGTATGAAGGACATTCTGGAAAAGGAGCGGCCGGATTTGGTGCTGGTGCACGGTGATACCACCACTACCATGGCGGCTTCCCTGGCCGCCTTTTATGCCCGTATTCCGGTTGGCCACGTGGAAGCGGGACTGCGAACCCGCAATAAGTATTCGCCTTATCCCGAGGAGATGAACCGCACCCTCACCGGGAGAATAGCCGATCTGCATTTTGCGCCTACCGATACCTCCCGGGAAAACCTTCTCCATGAAGCTACGGCTAGGTTCAAGATATGGGTTACCGGCAATACGGTTATTGATGCGCTGCTGGAAACGGTAGAGCAGGCTTACGAATTTGGCCCGGAGTTTGCGGGCATTGATTTTGGCAAACGTCTGCTGGTAGTGACCACGCACCGGCGGGAAAACTGGGGCGAGCCCATGCGGGAGATTTACCGGGCGCTTATTGATTTGGTCGAGGAGTTCCCGGATGTGGAGGCGGTCTTTCCGGTGCATAAAAATCCCGTGGTACGCGATGTGGCCCGGGAGCTGCTGGAGGGGCGGGAACGCATTCACCTGCTGGAACCGCTGGAGTACCAGCCCTTTGCCAATCTGCTTAAGGCCAGTTATCTGGTTTTGACTGATTCCGGCGGTCTGCAAGAGGAGGCCCCTTCGCTGGGGAAACCGGTGCTGGTGCTGCGGGATACCACTGAGCGACCGGAGGCGGTGCAGGCGGGAACGGTAAAGTTGGTCGGTACCAACCGTAAACGGGTTTATAAGGAAGCGCATTTGCTACTTGCGGACGCAGATGAATATAATAAGATGGCCCGGGCTATCAATCCCTATGGAGATGGGAAAGCGGCCCGGCGCATTGCCAAAGTGATTACTGAATATTTGTACTCCCGGCTGGGAGCCCGTGGAGAGACCCTCGGTCAGCGGGAATAGGGATAGACTGAACTGGAGGAGGCATAGCATGTCGCAGATAAAGTTCGGTACGGATGGCTGGCGAGCCATCATTGCCCGGGACTTCACCTTTGAGAATTGCCGCCTGGTTACACAGGGGATTGCCGCTTTTCTAAGTGGAAGTGACTTAAAAAAGCGGGGTATTGTTGTCGGTTACGATAATCGTTTTATGGCTGAAGACTTTGCCGCCGAGTGTGCCCGGGTGTTGGTAGGCAACGGCATCAAGGTCCATTTTTTCCGCAAGGCGGCTCCTACTCCTCTGGTGGCTTTTGCCATTCGCCATCTGGATGCCGGGGGAGCCATTATGATTACGGCTAGCCATAATCCCGCCCGCTATTGTGGAATCAAGTTTATTCCTCAGTATGCCGGGCCGGCTTTACCTGAGGAGACCGCAGGGATAGAAGCGGAAATCCTGAAAGTGCAGGAGTCGGGCAAAGTCTATGAGTTGGATACTGTGGCCGCGGCCCAGCTGGATCTTTTCCAGGAAATTGATCTGGACCGCGAATATATCCGCCATCTGCTGGAATTGGTACACCGGGAGGCTTTCGCTGATCACAAGCTTAAGGTGGTCATCGACCCCATGTATGGAGCCGGGGCCGGCTATCTGGAACAGCTGCTGGGGGAATTGGGTTGCGAAGTGCGCAGTATAAACAGTTACCGGGATCCCCTTTTTGGCGGGTCCATGCCTGAACCGACGGATGATCTGCTTTCTGACCTGAAGCGGGCGGTGAGCAGTTATGAAGCCGATGTGGGCCTGGCCCTGGACGGGGACGCGGACCGCTTTGGGCTGGTGGATGAGGCGGGGCGGTTCGTAAGTGCCAACCGCTTTATGTATCTCTTGCTGGATTATCTGTTGAAAACCCGTACTTTCCGGGGGCCGGTCTGTCGCACTCTGGCCACCACTCATATGCTGGATCGGGTGGCACGCAAGCACGGTCTGCAGGTGATTGAGACCCCGGTAGGTTTTAAGTATGTGGGGCAAGCTCTGCGGGAGAAGGGCTGTATATTAGGAGGAGAGGAAAGCGGCGGGCTGAGCATTTTCGGACATGTTCCTGAAAAGGATGGCATACTGGCCTGTCTGCTGGCAGCGGAGATGCTGGCTAGCTCGGGGAAGACCTTTTCTGAATTGGAACAGGATTTCATGGGGCGTTACGGGACTGCTTTCAGTCGCCGGACCGATCTCCGGGTTTCTGAGGAGGAGCGGGATATAATAGCGGATCGTCTCCTGGATTACCAGCCGGTATGTGTAGCCGGGGTCAAGGTGCAGGCCATCGATCGCCAGGAAGGGACCAGAATCAGCCTGGAAGATGGCAGCTGGGTGCTGGTTAGAGCTTCAGGCACCGAACCTGTTTTCCGGGTTTATGTGGAGGCTGCCAGTCTGGGACAGCTGGCCGATATGGAAAAGGCTGTTCTGGCCGATCTGGAATCGAAGACTGATTGAATAGACG
>CAZLYH010000083.1:0-5165 GCA_964563775.1 uncultured Syntrophomonadaceae bacterium
AGATGGTGAAAAAATGATTATATTACAAGCGCAAAAAATTAGTAAATCCTTTGGCGAGCAAGAGGTACTCCAAGATATTAGTTTTGCTATTCAGGAAAAAGAACGGGTAGGATTGGTGGGGCCCAATGGAGCTGGCAAAAGTACCTTGCTAAAGTGCCTGACCGGCCTGACGGAAGTAGATAGTGGGGAAATTAGCCTGGCTGGCTCCTTATCCCTGGGTTATCTGGAGCAACTAATTGAATACCCGGATGGAACAAGTATCTGGGATGCCATGCTGGATAGCTTTGCTGGTATTTTAAATAAACGTCGGCTTATGCATCAATTGGAAGCAGCTATGGCGCAAGGGGGGCCGGAGTTGCCCAGAATAATGGAGCATTATTCCCGACTGAGTGAAGAATATGAAAGAGCTAATGGCTATGCCTGTGAAAACACAGCCCGGCGTATTCTAATCGGTCTGGGCTTCCAGCGGGAGGACTTTGATCGTGAGGCCCGGAATCTGAGCGGGGGACAAAAAACCCGCTTGAACCTGGGGCGGTTATTGGCGATGGCGCCTGATTTACTTTGCCTGGATGAGCCTACCAATCATCTGGATATGAACTCAGTGGAATGGCTGGAGGAGTTTGTTAAAGGCTATCCAGGGACGGTTTTAGTGGTTTCCCATGATCGGCGTTTCCTGGATAAGACTGCTACCCGTATCATGGAGCTGCGAGCGAATCATTTGGCTTCGTATTCCGGTAATTATAGCCAGTATTTAAAGCAAAGAGCCGAGGGGGATATGGCCAGGCAAAGAGCATATGATCGCCAGCAAGAGTATATCCGCTCAACTGAAGATTATATTCGACGCTTTAGGGCTGGTATAAAATCCAAGCAGGCCCGAGGGCGTCAGTCGCAACTGGAAAGACTGGAACGCATAGCGGCTCCGGTAACGGAGCGGAAGGTAAATAATCGCTCACTTAAGATAAATCAGGACAGTGGGCAGGATGTACTTACGGTTAAAAATTTATCCAAATCATTTGGGCAAGTGCAGCTATTTCAACAACTGAATTTACAAATAGCCAAAGGTGAGAAAATTGCCTTGATAGGGGCTAATGGTTGTGGCAAGACTACTTTTTTGAAGATCATCAGCGGACGACTTGAGGCCGATGCAGGTGAAGTGCGCATCGGGAGCCGGGTAACCGTGGGGTATTTCGGGCAGGAATACGAGGAACTGGAAGACCAGAACACGGTTCTGGAGGAAGTCCTCAATAATTTTACGTTAACTTTGGAGGAAGCTAGAACGGCATTAGGCAGCATGCTTTTCAGCGGCGATGATGTTTTTAAAAAGGTGGGGGATCTCAGTGGCGGAGAAAAGGGCAGACTGGCCATACTGAAGTTGCTCCTCGCCGGAGATAATTTTCTCTTGCTGGATGAGCCTACCAATCACCTGGATATTGAGAGCCGTGAGCTGGTAGAGAAAATGCTGGCTGATTATGAAGGTACCATATTGCTGGTTTCGCATGATCGTTATTTTATTGATCAGGTAGTTGAGCGGGTTATTACTTTTGACGAAGGGCAGCTACAATCATACTGTGGCAACTATAGTTATTATCTGGAGAAAGTAGAGGAGAAGCGCAAGCTCGAAACTGTACTCAAGAAAGAAGAAAAACAACAGCTGCTGCGGCCCGAGCAGGTAGCCCGGGAAGAGGAGAAGGAACGCCAAAGAGTTCGGCGGAAAATCCAGAAGGACCTGGAGAATGTTGAGGCAAGTATAATGGCAATGGAAAACCAAAAAACTGAGCTGGAGCGACTCCTATCCGACCCTGATACCTACAGCAATGAGGATAAAGCCCGGGAGTATACGGTTGCCTATCGCCATATCACGCAATCCCTGGAATCAGCTTATGATGATTGGGAAATTCTCAATGAAGACCTGGAAAAATATTCTGAGTTTCGCTCATCCCGCAGGTAACACCTAAAGATAAAGACAGGCCTGACCAGGTTTTTACTTTGGTGTAGTTCCATTTGAACTGGATTATCTCATAATGTAACTCAGCTTCTGGCCTTTCAATCAAAAAGCCGGGGCTGTGTTAACCGAGCGGGTTCTACCCGGGCAGGGGGAGGACATGCTTTTTCGGTGGATACCGCTGCAGATGGGCTGGCTATAACCTGCACCGCTTTACTGTGCCAGCGGGCCAGTCTGCGCAGGGCGTCCACCTGCTCTTTATGCCCGGCCCGGGCTTTGCGCAGTGCACGATTCAGGGTCTGGTAGGAATTCTCTATATCTTTCTCATTGACGGGAAAGGGATAGCCGTCCTTTCCGCCGTGGGCAAAGGCATAGCGTACCGGGTCACGATAGCTGGCTTCCACCCCGAAGGCTACCTCTGCCACCAGGGACAGCGCCCGCAGTGTACCGGGTCCGACCCCCGGGATGCCCAGAACCTCCTCAAAGCTGCCCGGTTGAGTGTCATAGGCTGCCTGCAGGGCGCGATTGAGATAAGCGGTCCGGGGAATGGCATGGACCCGCGGCAAGGTTAATGCCGGGGCCTTTTCCTCCAGCAAGCGCAGTTCCCGCAGGGTTTGTTCCGGGGGAAGGCGCAGCAGGTCGGTGGCAACGGTCTGCAGGGTTTGGTTTTCCTGTGCCACCAGGTTCAAGGTCTCCTGGCTGGTATCGCAGCATATGGCCGCATGGGGTTCGCAGGTAAAGCTATGCACTGCCGGGCTGAACCAGTGGTAGCGGCGTGCTTGTTTAGCTGCCTCGTTCATACCCTGCTGGATGACCGTCCAATCTCCCCGGCTGGTAAACACAAAACAATGGTGATAAAGCTGGTACCCGTCCTGGACGGCGGCACTGTCTATTTTGGCGGCCATTTTGCTGGCGTAAATGAGACGCTCCGGCTCAATGACCGGGTATTTGTCGGCCCAGTTTTCAATTTCCCGGGGTGTCTGCCGGGATACCTTGCCCTTTCCCCCGGCAAAAAACAAACCGGCCCGGGGGCCGATTTCCCGCAGACCCTCCTTCAGTGCTCCGCAAACGGTGGTGGTTACACCGGAGGAGTGCCAGTCAAAACCCACTACGCAGCCCAGGGCCTGAAACCAGTAGGGGTTGGAGAGGCGCTGCAAGACTTCCTGCGGACCGGCTTCTTCGAAAATTACCTCTACTATCGCTCGGCACAATGCTTTCATATGAACAAAGAGCCAGGCCGGACACTGGCCCCCGTGCAGGGGAAGGTTGGCGGTCCCGGTTTTCATGAAGCGGCACTCCTCTCGGGCTCTTTTCATCCCAGTTTATCATAAAAAGCCAGCCACCAAAACAAGTGTTCGCGTATGACAATATATTCCATGAATCTACCTGCGCGGTTTAGTGTTTTCCGGTATACTACTGGCGAGCTAGTAAAAAATCCAAACAAGAGGGGAAAATTAGATCGGCCGGCTGCGCTGGTTATGCAAATAGGGAACGCTGAAATTGCAATATGCACACAGAGTTAAAGGCGGCCGGTTATCTCCGACAGCGGGGGAAGGGTGTCATCTTTCCTGTGGGGCTCACAAGTTCACAGGAAAGTGATATATTTAAAGACTGAGGTGGGAGCGGCGCAAGCAATATCTATCCGCTGGCGTATGAATCCATTAAAGAAGGGATAATTAATGAGGCAATTCTTTCGCAGACTGGGGTTGCTGGTAGGAGGAGTACTCCTCTTCCTGATGTTTTTCTTGATCGGCGCCTCTTTAACCCAGACACTTCCGCGGGTCTTCGTGGTGGCCACCGGGCTCAAACAGTGGGAATACCAGCCCCGCGAGCAGAGTGTTATTTTGTTCAGTGACGGTCAGGAAATGACCCGTCTGGGGTATAAGCGGGTTTACCGGGCGGACTACCCTGATTTTCTGGAAGAAGCGGTAGTGGCAGTAGAGGACCGTCGATTCTATGAACATGCCGGCCTGGATACTCGCAGCATTGGCCGGGCACTCTGGAATAATATTCGTTCGGGCAGCAAATCCGAGGGTGGCAGCACCATTACCCAGCAGCTGGCCCGGACCTTGTTTTTAACCCAGGAAAAGACCTATTCCCGCAAAATAAAGGAAGTATTTATCGCCACTTCCATTGAAGAGAAATACGGTAAAAGCGCTATCTTAAACATGTATTTGAATGAAGTCTATATGGGACGGGGTTGTTCCGGTCTGGCCTGTGCCAGCCAAGCTTATTTCGGCCAGGATATCGAGTCTTTGGACCGGGCGCAAATCTGTATGCTGGTGGGGCTTATTCAGGCCCCGGAGTACTACAACCCCGAGACTAATTTTCCGGCGCTAAAAAACCGACAGGAGACCGTCGTCAATGTGCTGGTGGACCAGGGGATCTTGGCCGCAGATGAGGGTCAGACCATAAAACAGGAATCTCTTTATGTGAGGCCTTTCCAGCCTGATGCCAGTAATCATCCTTATCTTAGCGCCTATATCAGCAGCCAGATCGAGGAGATGCTGGGAAGCAAGAGTCTTTACCAGGCCGGGCTGAAGATATATACCACCGTAGACAGCCGTATGCAGAACGCTGCGGAAAAAACGGTGCGCAACCATGCCCGGGCTATTGCCAACCGGGGTATTACCGCCCGCGATCTGGCCCTGGTATCAGTGGAACCAGCCAGCGGTGCGATAAAAGCCATGGTAGGCGGGGTGGATTACAACCAGAACCAGCTTAATATGGCGGTACTCCCCCGCCAGCCGGGCTCTGCCATTAAGCCCCTCTATTATGCTGCAGCTATGGATGCAGGTATCATTCAGGCCGATACGCTGCTAAATAACCGCCCCCGGGATTTCGGCGGCGGATATATCCCCCGCAATGATGGTACTGCTCCGGCGAAAGTTACCGCCAGCCAGGCCTTGATAAATTCGTATAATGTCGCCTCGGTGGAGGTCCTGAATATGCTGGGGATAGATACGGCGACCAAATACCTGCGCGAATTTGGGGTTACCACCCTGAGCGAGGAGGATATGAACCTGGCTCTGGGCCTGGGAGGGATGAGCAAGGGTATTTCTCCGCTGGAGATGGCGGCTGCTTTTGGGGTTTTCCCGGCAGGAGGTATTTATGAACAGCCCTATGCCATTGAAAAAATTGAAGATGCCAGCGGAAAAATCCTCTACCTGAACCGTTCCCGCTATTCCCTGGCCATCAGCAGCAACACCGCGCAAAAGATGGA
>CAZLYH010000083.1:5265-8359 GCA_964563775.1 uncultured Syntrophomonadaceae bacterium
TGTTCACATAACCGCTGTACCTTTTGCGGTATGTACAAGGACAAAAAATATCGGGTAAGGCCTCTTAAAGAAATCAAGCAGGATATAGCCATGGCCCAGGATTATTATGGAAATGTGGAAAGGGTTTTCCTCTGTGATGGTGATGCCATTGCTGTGGATACGTCCATGCTCCTGGAGATCCTGGACGAGCTGTATCGAACCTTTCCGGCCTTGCGTCATGTGGGAAGTTATGTGGGGCCGGTCAGCACTCTGAGAAAAAGCCCTTCCGAGCTTTCGGCTTTGCGGGCTGCGGGGCTGCGCAAGGCCTATCTGGGGGTGGAAAGCGGCGATGACCAGCTCTTGCAGGAGGTCAACAAGGGGGCAGGCTACGAGGAGATGCTGGCGGCTGGTACCAAGCTTATTCAGGCGGGGATGAACCTGTCGGCTATGGTCCTGCTGGGGTTGGCCGGGCGGGGGCCCCGTTCCCGTGAACATGCCCTGGCTACCGCCCATATCTGTAACGAAATGAAGCCGCACTATCTGGCGGCCCTGACGGTAACCCCGGTGCC
The DNA here is from genome assembly GCA_964563775.1 of uncultured Syntrophomonadaceae bacterium. Taxonomy (GTDB): domain Bacteria; phylum Bacillota; class Syntrophomonadia; order Syntrophomonadales; family Syntrophomonadaceae; genus CAZLYH01. The sequence goes on from CAZLYH010000083.1 coordinate 5,814, forward strand.
GGGTACGGTTCTCTTTCGCCAGGTACGCCAGGGGGAGTTTACACTATTGGATCCTTTTGAAACCCTGGAGGAGATGAGGTGGCTGTTGGCAGAACTGGAGGTGGAAGGACTTAAGTTTGTGGGTGCCCATGCTTCCAATTATTTGCCCATCAACGGTACCTTGCCGCAAGATCGGGAGAAGATGCTGGCCACCATCGACCAGGCCTTGGAGAGCCGGGACCCGCGCCATCTACGCAGCGAAAACCTGCGTGGCCTGTAGAGAGGTGAGCTTTGGAGCGGGTCATGCGATTTATTGGGTAACGGGGATTTGAGCACACGAACGCTGATTTACGCTGAAAGGCTGTTTATATGAAACCGGTTTTTTAAAACCCTCCTTAACCCCATAAAAGATTGGTAAATAGGGGTTATAGAAGGTTTCCTAAACCCCCTGAAGAGGAACATTGTTTTATAAAGCCAAAAAGCCAGTATTTCAACACGAAATACCGGCTTTTTATAACTTATCCCACCAGTGAAAGCCATTGAAGACAACAATTGCTATTATGGCCCCTACCAGGCCGATGCCAAAACACACCCCGATTATTAGTATAAAAACGCCCTCTCCCATAGACACCACCCCGGACATTTGTCTCTTCAATGATTATCATATCATTAAACGGCCAGCAATAGGCAATCATTTTGCAGTAAACAGTCCAGGTAGGGTGGGATTGGAACACTTCTCTCTACTCTGCTTACTATAGAGCAAGGAGAGGTGATACTTTTGCGTTATAAGGAATCACAAGTTGTGGAGGTTTTTAACCAGACCCTGTCCTCTCAACCATGGCCCCCCCCGGGGGTATCCCTCATTGCGGCACGTCGTATGTGGCCGACCACCCAGGGAAAAGGTGTCGTAGTCGCGGTTCTGGACACCGGTATCGACGATCAGCATCCGGATCTGCAGGGCAATGTTATTGGGGGACGGAGCTTCGTTCCCGGTGAAGCGGATTACCGGGACGGGAATGGTCATGGTACCCATGTGGCCGGAACCATCGCCGCCCATGGAAAAATCCTGGGAGTGGCCCCGCAGGCCAGTCTTCTGGCCGTAAAGGTCTTGAACCATTATGGGGCCGGCAGCTATGTGAGTATTCGTCAGGGTCTGGCCTGGGCCCGCAACTGGGAGGGAAAGAATGGTGAAAGGGTTAATATTGTAAATCTGAGCCTGGGGGGGCCGCTCCCCAACTCCAGTCTGCACGAGGAAATAAAAAAGGCGGTGGCAGCTGGAATTACTGTGGTATGCGCGGCGGGCAACTCCGGTGATGGTAAACCCGGTACTCCGGAAATTTCTTATCCGGCCTACTATCAGGAAACAGTGGCAGTGGGAGCAGCAAATTTAAAAACCGGCATTGCCAACTTTAGCAACTCCAATGAGCGCATTGACATTGTCGCCCCCGGGGTAAACACCTACTCCACCTATCCGGACGGGCGTTATGTTGAACTTTCCGGAACCTCCATGGCTACGCCCCACATTTCCGGTGCCCTGGCCCTGATCTGTTCCCGCTACCACATGCGCTTCCGTGACTACCCCTCACCGGCTTATTTAAATGATCTCCTGCACTACATGGCTATCGATCTGGGCCAAATCGGCTTTGACAAGCTCTTTGGCTATGGCCTGTTTTCCTTCAACCTGGACGGAGGCAAATCCATTGTCCTGACTGCAGGGAAGAACCAATACCAGATCAACGACAGGAGCGCCAGTTTCCAAATGGCCCCCTTTATATACGAGAAGGAGTGTTGTGCCTCCATCCTGGAAATAAGCGAACTGCTGGGGTGTGATGCTGCCTTTCTTCCTTCAGACGGCGGCGGCAACGAATCAGGCCAGGTGCAAATCTGGGATTAGCTCCCGTCCCGGCTGTGTGAGCGGGGTGCGGCAAAAATGAAGGAAATCAAGCCGGGATTGTAGAATAGATATATAAGTAATTGGGGTAATGAAGGCGGAAGGGGGATGATCTCATGAGTAACAAACTGCATATCCTGGCGGTATCGGACTCCGTTGGAGAAACGGCAGAAAAAATCGCCGTGGCATCGGTTCTGCAATTCAAGGTGGATCGTAATATTACCAGGTATTCGAGGGTCACCAAGGACGAACAGGTTTTAAAAATAATTGACCAGGCAGTTCAGGATGATGCCATTATCGTATATACCATTGTAAAGCCTGAATTGGCTAAATTTCTGGATGAAAAAGCCCGGGAAAGCAACGTCATAGCTGTAAACGTAATGCAACCCCTTTTTGATGCTATTCAGGTTAAGACCGGATTGCAGCCGGAAAACATAACCGGCTTGACCCACAAGCTGGATGATCAGTACTTTAACCGCATGAAAGCCATTGAGTTTACCATCGAACACGATAATGGCCAGAATCTGGACACTGTTGGCGAGGCGGATGTAATTCTTCTGGGTCTTCCCCGGACTTCCAAAACGCCTCTTTCCATGCACCTGGCCAACCTGGGGATAAAGGTGGCCAACTATCCTATTACCCTGGATACGCAGATTCCACAGGAAATCTATGATCT
>CAZLYH010000084.1:0-8210 GCA_964563775.1 uncultured Syntrophomonadaceae bacterium
CGTCAACAACTCCTGCATATTTATGCATCCAAATAGGGTTTTTGCAGTGGAATCAATTATGCAACTCGCAATCATTAAATAACTGAAGTTTAACTTGATCTTGCTAATTTGGTCATCTAAAATAAACATATGAACAGATGCTCAGGTATTGGGGTGAAAAGGATGAACCGTGTTAAGGTTAAGCAGCCGGAGGTAGAAGATCGTTGTGAGGAACGCTGCATTCACGAGGAAAACGTACAGGCGGTGCAGCGGGAAATGCCGACTGAGGAAACGGTGCAGTCGCTGGCAGAGACCTTCAAGACCCTGGGGGATCCAACCCGTATCCGCATGTTATTTGCGCTCATGCAGCGGGAGATGTGTGTATGCGATTTGGCGGCACTGATCGGGGTTACCGAATCGGCTGTTTCCCATCAATTGAGGGTACTGCGCAGTCAGAAGCTGGTCAGGTATCGGCGGGAAGGAAAAAACCTTTTTTATTCGTTGGATGACGATCACGTAACCACCCTGTTTGCGCAGGGTCTGGAACATGTAAAAGAATAATGGGGCCAGCAGCCCGGGGAGCGTGAGCAACAAGTGGCAGGAATGATTATTGCTGAAGAAGATTTATACCAATCCGGTACGTTGCAGATCCTGGGAATGGATTGTCCGGACTGTGCCGCCAAAGTAGAAAGTGCGGTGCAGAAAATGCCCGGAGTGCAGGGGGCGGATCTGTCTTTTGCCGTGGGCAAACTGAAGCTTGAGTATGATCCTGGCCAAACTGGCCTGGATGTAGTGATTAAAGAGGTGCAAAAACTGGGCTATCGGGCGGTCGAAGATGAATCGGGGGTCAGCCTGGCTTCTACAGCAGTGATTCGCCTGGAGGGACTGGACTGTGCGGACTGCGCGGCCAAGCTGGAAAAACGGATTCGCCTGATCCCCGGGGCCGAGGAGGCCCGGGTAAACTTTGCCACCGCCCGCCTGGACCTGGTGCACCAGGCTCCGGTAGACGAGGTCCTGAAGGTTATTAACCAGATGGGCTACCAGGGCCGGGTGGAAGGCGCTGTCAGTGAAGGAGAGGCACCCCGCCTGCCCTTATGGCAGAGAAACAAATATGCTTTTTCGGCATTGCTATCCGGGGCCTTTCTTCTGGCAGCTGTCATGGTTCACCTGCTGGCGGGGCCGGGATTGCCTGCACAGGTTTTATACCTTTTGGCCATTTTACTGGGGGGTTATTTGCCCGCCCGGGCTGGAGCAGCTATGCTGTTAAGTGCCCGGGAACTGGATATGAACATGTTGATGGTAATTGCTGCCGCCGGGGCTATAGCCATTGGTCAGTGGGAAGAAGGCGCGGTGGTGGTTTTCCTGTTTTCCCTGGGGAATGCCCTGCAAGGCTATACGTTTGACAAGACCCGTAATTCCATTCGTGCCTTGATGGGCCTGGCGCCGCAACAGGCTCTGGTAAGACGGGGTCATGAGGAAATAACCGTTCCGGTGAGGGATGTCATTATTGGAGATACGGTTATCGTGAAGCCGGGAGAGAAAATCCCCATGGATGGCCAGGTGGTGGCGGGACAATCCAGTGTCAATCAAGCGCCCATTACCGGAGAATCGATTCCCGTCAGTAAAGAGGTGGGAGATAGGGTCTTTGCCGGGACTTTGAATCAGCGCGGCTCCCTGGAGATCGAGGTGACTGCGCGGGCCGAGGATAATACGGTGGCCAGAATTGTGCGCATGGTGGAAGAGGCCCAGGCCCAGAAGGCACCTTCCCAGCAGTTTGTGGATCGCTTTGCCCGTTATTATACCCCGGCGGTCATCGGGGCTGCTTTCCTGGTGGCTCTGCTGCCCCCCCTGTTGCTGGGGCAGCCTTATCACAAGTGGATTTATGAAGCCTTGGCCATGTTGCTGGTTGCCTGTCCGTGTGCTCTGGTGATCTCCACTCCGGTTTCCATTGTATCCGCTATCGGTACAGCGGCACGCTATGGGGTGCTGATTAAAGGTGGTGTCCACCTGGAGGAAGCCGGCGCTCTTTCCGTAGTGGCCCTTGACAAGACCGGCACTCTGACCAGAGGTGAGCCGGTGGTCACGGATATTATTCCCCTGCAGGGCAGCCAGGAAGAGGTTCTGACCCTGGCGGCGGCTATTGAATCTCGTTCCGAGCACCCCCTGGGGCAGGCGCTTTGGGAAGCCGCCCGCAGCGCGCATATTTCCATTCCGGCAGTGGAAGATTTCCAGTCGGTTACTGGACAGGGCGCCCGGGGAAGGGTAGCCGGAAGGGAATATATGATTGGGAGTCCCCGCTTTATTGAAGCAAATGGGCTCTCCCTGGAGCAGGTCGCACCGACTCTCTCCAAGTTACAGGCCGAAGGGAAGACCACCATGATCCTGGCAGACTCTGGGCAGGTGGTGGCCTTGTTGGCGGTGGCGGATCTGCTGCGGGAGGAAAGCCGGGCGGCAGTGGCCAGCTTGAAGAAAAATGGTATCGAACGGGTAGTCATGCTGACGGGGGATAATCAGGAAACGGCCCGGGCTATTGCCGGGCAGGCCGGGGTGGACGAATTTCGTTGCGAACTTTTGCCGGAGGGCAAGGTCGAGGCGGTGCAACAACTAATGCAGCAGTACGGAAAAGTGGCCATGGTCGGGGATGGAGTCAATGATGCCCCTGCTTTGGCAGTAGCTGCGGTGGGCATTGCCATGGGAAGTACCGGTACTGATGCCGCTCTGGAAACCGCCGATATTGCCTTGATGAGTGACGATCTTTCCCGGCTCGCTTATGCGATTACCCTGAGCCGCAAGACCTTAAGGATTATCAAACAGAATGTAGCTTTTTCCCTCATTATTAAAGCGGCTATATTGCTGCTGGTCATACCCGGATGGTTGACCCTGTGGCTGGCCGTGGTTGGAGATATGGGGACTTCCCTGCTGGTAACCCTGAACGGCCTGCGCCTGTTGGCGGCCCGGCCGTAAAACATGGGGGAAGCAAGGGGGCGTTCTTTTTGCTTCCCCCATATTGGGTTTAACCCGACGGAGAGCGTTACCTTAAGGGTAAAATTACCAGCCAACCTCACGAATCATCCCCCTGTAATCCGGCATTAAGTTCTCCGCCGATGAGGATGATCATGCTGCTCAAATAGAGCCAGAGCAGGAGAACGATCATTCCTCCCAGGCTACCATAGATGGCTGTAAAATTGCCGAACTCGTTTACATAAAAGGAGAATGCCCAGGAGGTTAAAACCCACCCCAGGCTGGTGAAGATGGCTCCGGGCAGGACCTTACGAAAGCTGACCGGATGATTGGGAGCATAACGGTAAAAGAACATAAAGACCACCAACATCACCAGGAGGGGAAGGGCGAATCGAAACAAGGTCCAACCGCGGAGAAAGGCTTCCGGCTGGCCGATAAAGTCAAAAAGCATCTGGCCGAGCAGCCGGCCCAGAACCAGCAGAACAAAGGCAAATAGTATAGTCAGGGCCAGTCCCAGGGTAAACAGGATGGATATTCCACGCAGTTTCCAGAAGGAGCGGGTTTCCTCCTCATTATAGGCCTTGTTGATTCCCCTGATGATGGCATTCATGCCATTGGAAGCAGCCCAGAGGGTCAGCAAGGCGCTAAAGGAAAGCAGGGTGGGACGACTGGTTTGAAAGGTCTCACCCACTACTTGCTTGACGGCCCCAAAAGCACTGGCCGGTAACAGGCGGGCCAGATCGCTTAAGACCAGGTCGCTGGTCACCGGGGTGTAGCTAAGGACGGTAAGCAGGAAGATCAAAAAAGGGAAAAAGGCCAGGATCAGATAATAGGTCAGTTGTGCTCCCAGGGCCGGAACCTCGTGCAGCTTAAAATGAAAATATATAACTTTGGCTGTTTCCCACCAGGCTCGCATATTTTACTCCCGCATCTAGTTATAATGCCGTTGTGTGGCAGTGCCCTTTCGCACCTTCAATTTATGGGGATTATCAAGTGCCTCCCTGGATCTATGCTTTATCTTCTAACTCAAAACAAGTTACCAATCAATTATTAGTATGCTCGGTTGAATTATAAAACAGGTCAGTAGCGGATGCTATAATTCTATCTTAAGGATTTGCTCCCCAAAAAGCCAGGAAACAGGATTAAGGGATGGTAATGGCGAATTAGTAGGCTACTATTGACAGGAATAGGAAAGAGCCATGGCCACCTTTACTGAATTGCCGCAAAAGAATACCGTGATGGTAAAGTTCTTATGGGCATACCTGGCCACCAGCTTGTGCCTCCGTTGCCTGGATGGTACGGCTAGGTTTGTTTATGCCGATGTATTTATGGGAGCCGGCCTGATCCTGCTTACACTGGCAGTCTGGAAGCGGTGGTTCCCTGGGGTCGCTCTGGCAGGACTGCTGGCTATAGCCTTTGCCTATCCCCTGGCGGTTTTTCTTTTGGTTCCTTCTCTGGTTAATCTGTTCTCGCCATTTATTCCCATGGTACTGGTATTAGTATATTTTCATCCCGGACTTATGGCGGCAGCAACCCTTGTTACGGTTGCCTCCTTTTGGGCAGCTCTCTATTGGGCGCGCGGTCATAGTGTGGCTGGCTTTCGTTATCCCTGGTCGCTGCTGGCTTTGACGGTTATGGTAGTATTTTTGGGCGCGGTTCTGGCCAGAGTTTTTACATACCAGATGCAAATGCAGAAGGTGCAGAAAAACAACCTGGAGAATCTGGATCAGTTCCTGGAATTGGGCACCTGGAGTTTTGATTTGCGCAACCAGCAGATAAAAATGTCTGACAATCTGGGACGGATTATGGGAGCCCCGGTGGACGTAATGATCCGGGAACCGTCTTCCTGGCGAAAGTATTTACATCCCTATGACTTCCCCCGCCTGCGGGAGTTGGAGAAGGATATACTGGATGGCAAGAAGAAAGTAATCGAACTACGGTTTTTGTTAAGCGGTGGTGAAACGCGCTGGACCCAGAACCTGGTGATTCCCCTGGTGAATTCTGCGGGTGCTCTGGTCGGGGTGAAAGGTCTGGTTATTGATGTCAGTGAGCAAAAGCAGCTCGAGGAAAAAATGCGCTACATGGCCTTCTACGATAGCCTGACGGGTCTTCCCAATCGCGCCATGTTTGAAGATCACTTTGCGCGCTTATTGGCCCGGGGGCGCTACTTTCAACAAAAAGTGGCTCTGGTCTTTATAGATTTGGATAATTTTAAGTCAGTAAACGATCGCTTTGGGCACGATACCGGTGATCAGCTGCTGCGGGAGGTAGCGTCCCGCCTTAAATCGGTTCTGAGGGGGACAGATCTTCTGGCCCGTATAGGCGGAGATGAGTTTGTGGTTCTTTTAACCAGGGTGTCCCCGGAATCAATTAACCAGGTCGCACAACGCATCTTGGAGGCTCTGGCCAATGTGGTGGTGATAGATGGTCATTCGCTGCGCATCAGTGCCAGTCTGGGAATTAGCGTCTGGCCTGATGATGGGGAGGATGTGGAAACGTTGGTTAAAAATGCCGACGAGGCTATGTATGCAGTCAAAAGATCGGGAAAGAATAGTTTTCGCCTGTATCGATAAAGGTTACAGGGCAATTCATCTAGCTTACTTTAGCTGAATAACGAAGCCTGGCAAAGGATGTGCAAGAAAATGGAGCAAAAGTCACTGGAAAAAAACGCCCTTATTAATGTGATGCTTACCTCTTTTATGGTGACCTTCATGGGCAGTGCTGTTAACCTGTCTCTGCCTTCCATCGGTCAGGAATTTGGCAGCAGCGTGGTCCTTACCGGATGGGTGGTCACCAGCTATTTACTGGCTTCGGCTGCTTTTTTACTGCCCATTGGGCGGCTGGCGGACATTGTGGGGAGGCGCCGGGTGTACCTGATCGGGGTAGTCGGTTTTGCCATCTTTACCTTTCTGTGCACCTTTTCAGCCAGCATGAAGATGTTTATTGGCATGCGCGTTTTACAAGGGGTAGCCAGTTCCATGATATTTGGAACGGGGATGGCTATTCTCACCTCGGTTTTTCCCCCGGAACGGCGCGGGCAGGCCTTGGGATGGAGTGTATCGGTGACCTATCTGGGCCTCTCGGTGGGGCCTGTGCTGGGGGGGGTTCTTAACCACCAATTGGGGTGGCGCAGCATCTTCTACTTTACCGTCCTTTTGGGAGCTACTGCGGCAGCTTTTACATTGACCCGCTTGCAGGGGGAATGGGCGGGTGCGCGCGGCGAAAGGTTTGACTGGGGGGGAAGCCTTCTCTATATGCTGGGCTTAACCGCGTTGTTGCTGGGCATGTCCACTCTAACCGCTTCTTCCCGGTCTGCTTATCTGCTGGCAGGTGGGGCCTTGTTGCTGGCGGTTTTTGTAGTTTATGAGCTGCGGGTGGACCAGCCGGTCCTGCAGGTGGGTTTGCTGGCCCGCAACCATGCCTTTGCCTTTTCCAACCTGGCGGCCATGATTCACTATAGTGCCACTTTCGCGGTAAGCTTTCTCATGTCTATCTATCTGCAGACGGTTCAAGGTTACAGCTCACAACTGGCCGGGTTTATTCTCCTGTCCCAGCCACTTATTATGGCGGTCTTCTCTCCGGTGGCCGGCCGATTGTCTGACCGGGTGGAACCGCGCCTGGTGGCTTCCCTGGGGATGGGGCTGACCACCCTGGGATTGTTCTGCTTTGTTTTTCTGGGTATGGACACGTCTCCAATCCTGCTGGTGGCCAACCTGGCCATGATGGGACTGGGCTTTGCCCTTTTCTCGTCGCCCAATAGCAATGCGGTTATGGGGTCGGTAGACCGACGTACTTACGGTATAGCCTCCTCTATTCTAGGCACCATGCGCCTGGTGGGGCAGGCTACCAGCATGGCCATCGTTACCCTGTTGATCGGTGCCTACGTGGGCCAGCAGGCCTTTGCCTCCGCAGATACCAGTCTTCTGTTGACAGGAACCCGGGTGGCTTTCATAGTATTTACCGGGCTGGGAATCTTGGGGGTCTGGGTTTCGCTGGTCCGGGGGGAAAGTCCCGGGTCAGCAATCCCCAAAACGTCTTTTCCGCCGGGTGAAGAGTGAGCAGAAGTACTCACCGGGTTACGAAAAAAAACACCGCAGCCGAGGCTGCGGTGTTTTAGTATGTGCGCTATTTTCCGCTGGGATGATAGTGCGTATGCAGCAGCTGGTGGGATTTATGCCCCAGAGGCTCCTGCAGAAAATCATCATAGAGAATCTTGACCTCGGGATTCTCGTGGGATTTACGCAGGGGCAGCCCGGCATCTTCTTCATATATTGCATTTATACGTTCGACGCGTTTAGCAATGGTTGACGGGATGGGCTGACCACCGCCACCGATGCAGCCGCCCGGACAGCACATGACTTCGATAAAGTGATAGGGTGAGGTTCCCGCCTTGATATCTTCCATAATCTTACGGGCTGCACCCAGGGAATTGGCCACTGCTACTTTTACTACCGTACCATCCAGATCGACCTGGGCTTCTTTCATGCTGTCAAAACCACGGACCGCCGTAAAATTAACATCGGCCAGGGTCTGACCGGTAACCACCTCGTAAACCGTGCGCAGGGCGGCTTCCATGACCCCCCCCGAGGCGCCGAAGATAACACCGGCACCGGTATAAGCACCCAAAAGGGAGTCAAACGGGGTGGGCTCCAAGCGATCCGGTGAGGCTCCGCCCAGCCGGAACAGCTTGCCAACTTCCCGGGTGGTCAATACCAGGTCGACATCCCGGTAGCCGCTGCTGTTCATCTCGGGACGGGCAGCTTCATACTTTTTAGCGGTACAGGGCATAATGGAGACCGAATAAATCCGGGCCGGGTCAATGCCCATCTTTTCCGCCCAGTAAGTTTTGGCCAGAGCACCGAACATCTGCTGCGGTGATTTACAGGTGGAGAGGTGGTCCAACTGATCCGGATAGAAGGTCTCGATAAAGTTGATCCAGCCCGGGCTGCAGGAAGTCAACATGGGAAGAGCGCCGCCTTCTTTCAGGCGCTTGAGGAGTTCGTTGCCTTCTTCCAGAATGGTTAAATCGGCTGTAAAATTAGTGTGGAAGACATAATCAAAGCCCAGCTGACGGAGCCCGGCAGCAAACTTCAGCATTTCCAGCGAGCCGGTATCGAGGTTCAGTTCTTCGGCTACGGCCACTCTCACTGCGGGGGCAATCTGCGTAATGACAATCTTGTCCGGGTCGGCTACTGCAGCCAGAAAATCGTCAATTTCTTCTTTTTCCACAATGGCCCCCACCGGACAGGCCAGGGCACATTGGCCACACA
>CAZLYH010000085.1:0-7725 GCA_964563775.1 uncultured Syntrophomonadaceae bacterium
AGACTGGCCTGAAGGTCGTCGTCGTGGGCGGGGGACCGGGAGGAATGCAGGCGGCGCTTTCCCTGTCCCAGGCGGGGGCCCGGGTTACCCTCTACGAAAAAGAGCCGCAATTGGGAGGATTGCTTAACCTGGCCTGCCTGCCTCCCTACAAGGATAAGCTGGCCCAGTTCCGTGATTACCTGATACGGCAGCTGCGGCAGAGTACGGTGCAAATCCTGCTTAATCAGCCTTTTACCGAAAAAACGGTGGTGGACGGTGACCATGTAGTTATAGCCACGGGCGCCCGGCCGATTATTCCGGATATTCCGGGCTGGGATCCTGAAAACTGTTTCCTTTTGGAAGAGGTCTTGCCTTGCCCTGATTCCAACCGGGAACGGGTCCTGGTAGTTGGAGGAGGGGATAATGGCTGTGAGCTGGCTGATCTGCTGGCGGCCTGTGGCAAAGAAGTTGTCTTGGTGGAACAGGGAGCGGTAATGGCCCCGCAGATGGAAAAGAAGAATCGCCGTGATCTCATGAACCGTTTGCAGCGGCAAGGGGTTCTATTCTATACTGGAACGCGGGTGGCCAGCATTGATGGACCACGGGTAGCCCTGTTGCGTTCAGAACAGCCAGAGGAAACCATCGAGGTGGACCGGGTAGTTGCCGCTGTCGGCTATCAACCGGTTCAGGAACTATCTCCCGCCATCAACCACCGTATTCCTCATGTCTGGATAATTGGCGATGCTTTTGGCGTAGGGGGAATTCGCCAGGCTATCCTGCAGGCAGAAGAACTGTCCAGTATGATTATACGAGGTGAGTCCGAATCGTGAACCGTAAACGGCTGGAGGAACGGGCCCGGCTTCAAGCCCTGTCCGCTTACGAACGGGAAGTCTTTAAAGAAGGTTTTCAATACATAGCGGGATTGGATGAAGTGGGGCGGGGACCAATAGCCGGTCCGGTCGTAGCGGCAGCAGTAATCCTGCCGGCCGATTTTTTCCTGGAAGGGGTAGATGATTCCAAGAAACTGACCGCCCCCAAACGCCGGGAATTATCTCTTCACATTAAATCAGCCGCACTGGGCTGGGCAGTAGGAGCTGTCTTTCCACCGCTTCTGGATCAAATAAATATCTTTAATGCCACCCGGGAAGCCATGCATCTGGCGGTGGCAAATCTTCACCCTCAACCGGATTATTTACTCATTGATGCCCTGTCATTACCCGATATAAGAATCAGGCAGAGGTCTATTATCAAAGGAGACAGTCTGAGTATTTCCATTGCCTGTGCTTCCATTATTGCCAAGGTGGAGCGGGATGCGGCCATGGAGTCCTTTGATCTGCTCTACCCTGGATATGGCTTTGCCAGACATAAGGGCTACGCTACCCGCGAACACCTGGAATCACTGTTGGCCAGGGGGCCGTCCCCCTTGCATCGGTGCAGTTTTGAACCGGTAAAATCCCTCTTGGCAGGAGGTCCATATGGAGAACAACCCGGTCTCTTTGACCAGGATTAATCTTAATATTTCCACTCCCGGTGATCAGGGAATCACTCTTAACCGGGGGGAGTTGCTCAGAGGGGTGGTGCAGGAGGTCCGCGCCGACGGCCTGGTCATGCTGCTGCTCAAAGGGCAACTGGTGGAGGCCGCCAGTGAGGTTTTGGTTAAGGCAGGCCAGCAGCTTTTTCTTATGGTCGACGATATTCGTGACGGCAGGACCTATCTTAAGGCACTGACCCCGGAAAACATGCAGAAAATAGAGAACAGCCATCTGGCGGCCAGCCTGAACCAGATGGGTGTCGCTGCGCGGGAAGAGAATGTGGTCATGGCCAGAAAACTGCTGCAGCATAATCTTCCCGCCACCCCCGGGAACCTGCAGGAAATGGCCCGCGGATGTCAGTTATTGGGGGAAATCAACCCGCGCAATTTGGAGTTGACCGGGTTTTTAATGGCCCGGGGCATACCTCTTGGTCGGGGGGTTCTGCTGGCTTTCAGCCAGCTGGTGGAAGGAGGCATCCGCCTGGATCAATTACTGGCCCAGTTACAGGCGGCGGTAGACCGATTATCACCACAACCATCCGGGGGATCACCTGCTTTGACCTCAGCACTGGCAGCCAATCCCGGGGGGCAGCCCTTGCCCTCAGAACAGACTTCTGTTCAGCTCCAGGGTACACCGGTAACTTTTCCCGCCGGTCAGGAAGAAGCGGGCAAAACACCGGTCGGTCCTCCGTCAGCTTTAACCACGCCCGGGGCCGGAGATCCCCAAGGATTAAGCGGCCCCAATGCTGAATCGGCTGCCCGCCAGTCTATTGCCGGCGGCATGGAGCAGCAGGGGGGAGCGCAGCTGTCCGGAGGCAGCGGGGAGGGAGCAGCCCGGGGGGCGGCTATGCCTGCTGCCGCATTGGATTTGCTGCGCGATCTGCTTGCTTTGCTGCGTATTGCGGTGGACGACCCCGCTTCACCACCCGGGGATAAACTGGCCCGTCTGCTTTCCCAGGAGGGAAACTTGCTGCGCGGGCTCATGCTGGTTGATGATTTGCTGCGCGAAGCAGAGGGCAGCCTGCGTAATACGTCAGTGGCGGAGACCCTCAGTCGTCTGGAGACCTTGACCCGGGAACTGACCGGGCAGAAGCTTTTCAATTTTATTACGCGCAGCAATCCCGATACCCCCCTTAATTACTATTACCTGTCTTTTCCTGTGCAGGTGGGCGAACAATATCATCTGTGCCAGCTGCGGGTGGACCGGGAGAGTGGCAAGAAGAGCCTGCATCAGCAGGATCAGATTCGCTTTATTGTATCGCTGGCTACGGAGCGAATGGGTATTGTACTATTTCATGTAACCTGGCAGCGCAACCAGACTCTTACCCTGCAGGGAGTGGCAGAGAGCGAGGAGGTATCCCGGTATCTGCAAACTCATCTGGGTACTCTGGTAGGTAATCTGGAAAAACTGGGTTACCAGGTCAACAGCCTGGGGATAAAGGTGGCCCAGGCCCGGGAGGAACTGGAAGACCTGCGGGTTCGTCTTACAGAACAGCAGCAAGCGGTTCGCCCGCTGGGCATTGATATCCGGGTCTAGGGAATGGGGGGGAGCCATGGAGCAGCAAAAAGAAAGTGAAACCAGAAAAAAGGCGGTCGCACTGCGTTATGATATGGAACGTGACCAGGCCCCGGTGGTAGTTGCCAAAGGCTACGGACTCCTGGCCGAGCGCATTGCCGAGCTGGCCCGGGAGAGCGGCGTGGCGGTAAAAGAAGACCGCCAACTGGCCGAATACTTGATGTCATTGGATCTATATGAAGAGATCCCCCCGGAACTCTACCCCATTGTGGCCGAAATCCTGGCCTTTATCTATGCCATGGAACGGAGGTTCCCCAAAGGTGGATAACAAGTCAACCGGAAAGCTGGGAGAGGACCTGGCGGCCCGTTTCCTGGAGCAAAAGGGGTATAAGGTGCTGGCCCGCAACTACCGCACCCGCTACGGCGAGTTGGATATTATTTGCCATAAGGAGCAGAGCCTGGTGTTCGTTGAAGTTAAAGCCCGTCGGAATACCAGCTTTGGATATCCCGAAGAGGCTATTACACCACGCAAAATACAGCATCTTAAAAAAGCGGCCTGGCATTATCTGGAGGAAAAACAGCAGCCTTACCGGGAAATACGTTTTGATGTAATTACTATTCTCCTGGACAATAATAATCAAGAAAAGATTAATCATATAAAATATGCTTTTTGACGGAGCCCGGCGTTTTCAATACTGGAGGTTGGGCAACTCCAAACGTTTTAATTAAACATGATTTAATATGACAGGAGAGATGGTTTTGCAGCCAATCGGAAAAGCCTCTATCGGCGCCCACCTTCCCATCGGCAAAGGGTTGAAGAAGACAGCGGATATGGGCGGTGAGTTGGGAATTGAGGCCTTGCAGGTTTTTCTGCGCAATCCCCGGGGGGGAGGGGCGCGGGAGTTTTCCCCGGAGGAACTGGAATACTTTCGCACCCACCTGGAAGAGCAGGGGGTGTTTCCCATCGTGGTGCACATCCCCTATATTTGCAACCCGGCTTCAGTTAAGGAGGACGTCTACCAGTATGCCCTGGAAACCGTACAACACGACCTGCAGCGCTGTGACCTAGTGGGAGCTCATTACCTGGTCCTGCATCCCGGTTCCTATACCGGTTCCACCCTGGAAGAGGGAATCAAGCGGGTAAGTACCCTGCTTAACCGGGTACTGGAGCATTACCGGGGATCAACCATGATACTGCTGGAGACCATGTCCGGGCAGGGCAAGGAAGTAGGGCGAAATTTTCAGGAGCTGCAGGATATTATCGATGGAGTGGAGCAGGGGGAACGGGTAGGTATCTGCTATGATACCTGTCATACCTTCGCTGCCGGCTATGATTGCCGCAGTCTGAGTTCCCTGGATGAGGTAGCCGCCGAGTTGGAAAAGAGTGTGGGTCAGGAAAAAGTTCGCGTCCTGCATGTCAATGACAGTAAATACGACCTGGGGGCGGGACGGGACCGGCACGCCCATATTGGGGAAGGATTTATCGGCCGGCAGGGTTTTGCCGCTCTCTTGCAACATCGGTTGTTTGGAGAGCTTCCCTGGATTCTGGAAACCCCGACAGAGAGAATCGGAGAAGACATTGAAAGATTAAAACAGCTAAGAAATACTATTAACTAGGAGGTAGAGGGTTTGCTTCTTTATGGCAAGGATATTCGTGACGAGATCAAGGGCAGGGTGAGTCAACTGGCCAAGGCCGACAAAATGTGCCTGGCAGTTTTGCGAGTGGGAGAAGATCCTGCTTCGGAATCATACCTGCGGGGTATGAGGCGTTTTGCCGATGAAACCGGTGTGCACCTGGAAGTCATTCATCTGGCGGAATCAGTGAATGAAGGTCAGGTTCTGAAGACAATTGACGATTTAAACCGGGATGATGAGGTTACCGGGGTGATGATTCAGACTCCACTGCCTGCTCACCTGGAGGCTATGCAGCTGGTTAACGCCCTTCGTTTTGATAAAGATGTGGAAGGGGTTCATAACTATAACCTGGGGCGGCTGGTCAGCCGTGAGGCGGGGGTGCGGCCCTCCACCCCCAAGGCCATCCTTTCGCTGCTAAAAGCTTATCAGGTACCCCTGGAAGGGCAAAAAGTGGTCGTCATCGGGAGAAGCACCATTGTGGGTACTCCCCTGGCCCTCATGATGACCAATGAAAATGCGACCGTAACCCTGTGCCATTCCCGTACCCGCGATTTATCGGAGGAAACCCGGGCGGCCGATATCCTGGTAGTAGCCGTGGGAAAAATGGATTTTGTTACTCCGGAAATGGTCAGAGAAGATATGGTGGTAATAGATGCCGGCATTCATTATGGCCCGGATGGCAAGATGCGCGGGGATGTCCATGAGGAAACCCGTAATCTGGTGAGAATGGCCAGTGCCGTTCCCGGCGGGGTAGGAGTGGTAACTGTAGCGGAACTGTTTGATAACCTGACCATTTTAAAACAGCAAAAAGCGGCCCCGTAATGGGGCCGCTGGCCATCTTATAAGGTTCTTCAATAGTGCTGGCCTGAAGAAACCCAGCGTTGCCGAATGTCTAATACAGGGACATCCAGCAGACCTGGGGATTGGCTTTCCTTTCTTGCGAGCGCAGGCGGCCTGCCTCGAATTCCTCGCGTTCCAGATCATTTTCCAAGATCAACGAAGGTACCCGGGTGGACCG
Organism: uncultured Syntrophomonadaceae bacterium; assembly: GCA_964563775.1. Classification (GTDB taxonomy): domain Bacteria; phylum Bacillota; class Syntrophomonadia; order Syntrophomonadales; family Syntrophomonadaceae; genus CAZLYH01. The sequence continues at coordinate 5,680 of CAZLYH010000085.1, forward strand.
CATATCTTCCGGATTTAGAGCTACAAAGGTAAAATAGGCAGTCATGCAGCACTGTTTCGTTCCCTGCAATAGATCCTCAGCGTCAATGCTCACCGCAATTTCCATAGAAGAATTGGATACATAAGTGAGATTGGCGTGGCAGGACGCCAAATTGCCCATAAAGACCGGGGCGTGAAAACTGATGTGATCAATGCCGGCTGTAACTACGATAGAGCGGGAGTGCTTGGTGGCGCAGGCCCCGGCACAGTTATCCATCATCTTTAAAAGTTCTCCCCCGTGGGCGGTGCCGGCCGGGTTAGTCTGGGACGGAAGTATAATCTGGCTCAGATTGGTTGCCGATTCGGCAATAGTTTTAGCTTGAAGTTCCATCTCTTCCACCTCCTGAATGTATTGTAAATGACCAGCTGCAGGATCTCCAAATGTTTTCTATAAATATGAGTAAACAGCTGGTGTCAACAAGGGTGGCAGCCGCAGGATTGGAGATTGGCTGGATGCTAATAAGGAATTCGAGTGCACTTAGGGAAAAAACTGCTGTTGCCGAAAGGGTAAAGTGGTATAATTGCGCTGGAATTAAATAGATGTAGGCTGGTCCGGCCCGTGCCGGGCCGCCTGATTGCAAGTAATCACAACTGGGATGAGAATGATGAGGCTGGTTATGAACCGAAAAAGGATAAGTGGACCCCAGTCCCTGGCACTAAGTTTTTTGGTAATTATCTTCATAGGCAGCCTGCTGCTGAGCATGCCCTGGGCCCAGGAGCATCCTACTTCCTATATTGACGCCCTTTTTGTAGCTACATCGGCTACCTGTGTTACCGGACTGGTACCAGTAGATACTGCTACCAACTGGACCACCACCGGGCAGGTGATCATCATGCTGCTTATCCAGGTAGGAGGACTGGGTGTGATGGCCTTTGCGGCGCTTTTTGCGATGATATTGGGAAAGAAAATAAACTTGCGGCAGCGCCTGATTATGCAGCAGGCTATCAACCTGGCCGAGGTGGGGGGCGTGGTGCGGGTTTTCCGCTACCTGCTGGCCTTTACCTTTTCCATTGAAGCTATAGGAGCTGCCATCCTGACACTGCGCTGGGGAACCGAGATGGGATGGGGAAAAGCCCTGTGGATGGGCCTGTTTCATTCCATTTCCGCCTTTAATAATGCCGGTTTTGATCTAATGGGAGGATTCAAGAGCCTGACCGCCTACACTGGGGATGTTACTATCAACCTCGTAATTACTTCCCTGGTTATTCTGGGCGGGTTGGGCTTTATTGTCATCTATGAGCTGCAAAACTACAGGAAAACCCGTACCCTCTCCCTGCATTCCAAAGTAGTTCTGATCACCACGGGCATCTTGATTTTGTCGGGGACACTAGTGCTACTGGGAACGGAGTATAATCATGCTTTAAAAAACCTGCCGCTGGGGACGAAAATCCTGGCGGCCTATTTCCAGGGAGTCATCCCACGTACGGCCGGTTTTAATACCATCGACTTGAACGGTCTTAACCTGTCTTCCCAGTTTTTTATAGTCCTGCTCATGTTTATCGGTGCTTCACCGGGTTCCACCGGCGGGGGAATTAAGACTTCCACCCTGGCCATCCTCTGGGTGGCTGTTTACAGCCAGCTGCGGGGGAAAAAGGAGAGTGAGGTCTTTGAACGTCATATCGAGACCACTGATGTACTGCAGGCCATGACGGTAGTTCTGCTGTTTACCTTAACCCTGGTAGTAATGACCTTCCTGCTTTCCCTGACCCGCTCGGGCGATCTCATGCCTATAATTTTTGAAGTTGCTTCCGCTTTGGGGACGGTGGGACTCACCCTGGGACTGACCCCACAGCTAACCGCTGCGGCCAAAGTCTGCATCATACTCACCATGTTCCTCGGGCGAGTCGGCCCCCTCACCCTGGGATTTGCCCTGGCCTACAAGGAACGACAAGCCGACCTGCGCTACCCCAAGGGTAAGATAATGATAGGCTAGTGTTACACCGGGACGTTCTGAGACCACTGAAAAAGTCCGATAAAACATAAAAAGCATGCCCGCCTACGGTATAA
>CAZLYH010000086.1:0-7331 GCA_964563775.1 uncultured Syntrophomonadaceae bacterium
CGGTTATCAAGCTGATCAGCTCCCCAATCCCCTTCAATTAATAATACGCAGGTTACCAGAATCACTTTCAGAAGGGGTTCTGAAAACTATGATAGCAGATGCTGAGGCATGGTTATAGTATAAGAATCCAATGGCATTGTGTTAAACTGGAATAGAACTCCCCAAAGGGTGGAAAGAATTGAACTACAGGTAGATCTAGTGGTAAGTTATAAAGGATGAATGGAGGGTGGCAGTGAAGGTCCTGGTGGATGCAGATTCCTGCCCGGTACGAGACATTGTAGAAGAGGTCTGCCGAGATAATTCTACACCGGTAATCATGGTGGCAGATGTCGCTCACGAGATAACCAGCAACTATGCCCAGGTCATCGTGGTGGATTCGGGCCAGGATGAGGCCGATCTGCGTATCGTCAACCTGACCGCAAAGGGTGACCTGGTGATTACCGGGGATTATGGCCTGGCTTCCCTGGTTCTCTCGCGGGGGGGACAAGCCCTGCATCCCTCCGGTTGGGCTTATAACCAGGGAAACATCGACTCGCTGCTCTTGCAAAGACATCTTGCCCGCAAGGCGCGCCGGGCTGGCGAAAGGTTTGGGAACAATCAAAAGGCCCGAAGCGAACAGGATGATACCTGTTTCCGCTCGGCGCTGCGCGAGATCCTGGACCGGAGTCGGTCGGAAGAACCGGGGGCAAAACATAAAAAAGACTGAACAAGCTGGAAAGGGGAAACAGCCATGTCGGAAAAATGCAACACTTGTCCTTCCCAGGGGGGGTGCCAGATCAGCCCGGAAGAATGTTCCGCCGAGCCTGAGCGGGCGTTGTTGGGGTCGCTAAACGAGGTGCACAATGTTATTGCGGTCATGAGCGGCAAAGGGGGCGTGGGAAAGTCTTCAGTGACCGCTCTCCTGGCTGCCGGATTAGCCAAAGCCGGGAAAAAGGTGGGGGTTCTGGATGCGGATATTACCGGCCCCAGTCAACCGCGGGCCTTCGGTATTTATAAACCGAAGATCCAGGCCACGGATTTTGGTATGATTCCTCCCACCACTGGATTAGGCATTAAACTAATATCCATTAATTTTTTCCTTCCCAACGAAGATGACCCGGTAATCTGGAGAGGTCCATTACTGGCTGGTGCTGTCAGTCAATTCTGGCAGGAAGTCGATTGGCGTGAACTGGACTACATGATAGTCGATCTGCCCCCGGGCACCGGAGACGTACCCCTGACCGTAATGCAATCATTGCCGGTAAATGGCGTGGTGATCGTATCCTCACCCCAGGATCTGGCCTTTATGGTAGTAAAAAAGACCATTAAGATGACGCAGAAGATGAACATTCCCATTCTGGGGCTGGTAGAAAACATGAGCTATGCGGTTTGTCCGCATTGTCATGAAAAACTGGAGATCTTTGGGGCCTCCCAGGGCGAAAAAGCATCCCGGGAAGCAGGTATCGATTTTCTGGGCAACCTGCCCTGGGATACCCGCTTGAATGAACTGGTCGATACCGGAAAAGTGGAGGAGTACGAATCCCCGGAAGTTAAACAGATTATTGAGCGCATGCTGGCCAAGCTGGATTAAATATGGTTTAGACGTAAAAAAGCCGGGTTGTACCCGGCTTTTTTAATATTATATATCGAAGTCCAGCTCCGCGGCATCCTTGGCAGAACTTACATCGGGCAGGGCCATCGGAACATCCCAGTTATTGGCCCCCATTCTTCCTTCTATCTCTATCCGTAAGCTTACATCCTGACCGGTCTCCGGATCGGGCAGCGTCATACTGACAGAAGCCTCAATATCGGTATTTTCATTAAGCAGGGTAGCCCGATCGATATAGGCTTTTAGAAACATATCCGCCTTAAAATTCTGCAAGGCCTGCTCCATAAACTCTGCTTGTTCCGCAGGGAGGGTTTGGGCACTCTGCATCATTTGTTTTAGCTGCTGGCCAAAATTCGGCTCCATCAGGGTGATGTTTACCGTATAGCAGGCACGACCATCGATCACCTCATCCTCACCGAAACAGGCCAGGAATCCCGAGTCTTTGAGATCTTTGATCAATTTAACCGGATCATTATCGTAAGGCATGAACGTATTGGCCATATCCTCATCAGAAGACTCTTTGACCCACTCTTCACCGAACCAGCGATAATAGACATTATTAGCTTTGAATAAAGCCTCCATTTCCATTACCGGATCGCCGGTAAGCATGGCAATAGGAAGAGATGTACGGAAATCGTTTTTCAAATAGCAGACAAAGGGCTGGTTTTGGAAAAAACCATTCTCATCGGCAATGAAGCAAATGGCAATAGACTCGCGGGGTGGCTTCAGGCCCTCAATATACATACTAATAATCATCTTGCCGCTGATATGGTAGCTGTTGTATTGCATCATTTTGGCGTTGGCTTTTCCCAGTAATTCCCCGGCGGTCATACCGTTGCGGGTATCCGGAAAACTCAAAACAATGGTGTCATCGGCAGGACGGTAGCCAACTTCAATGTCCAGGCCTTCACCCAGGAAACGAAGGGGCAGCATTATCTGTCCTTGAGGAGAGCGAAACGGCGCCATAGGCGCGGCCAGCTTTTGTTCATCCAGGGTTGCCAGGGCAGTTCCAACCGTCATAATGAGGGTATGAGTACCCTTGGTGATGGTAACTTGATCTCCTTCGATTACTACGGTGGCGCCAAGTGCTTTCTCCACGAAATCCACCGAAACCCTGGCGGCGCCATCTTTGATGAGAATATTTCCGCTTATTGGGCAGGCCTGATCATTTACCTGCACACCGGATGCCAGTACAGGAGCAGCCAGGAATAGCATGGCTGTAAGCACCAGCAGGGTCAGGGGGGCTATTTTCTTCACGATCCCTCTCTCCCTTTCCAATCTTGTTTTAACTATATTATGAATTTAATACCAGTATAGCATTATTTTATTAACGGATTAAATGATAACGGGAAGGAAATCCCGAAAAAGGTGTAGCTAAGGGAAGTCTTTCATTGTATATTAAGGGTAATAGAGGGTCATCCTCACTCGTCCATAAACCATGGTTGAGACTGGAGGTTGATAATCATATGGGAACAAGGTTGTTAATGGAGATTAAGAATCTCCTGGCTGACCTGGCAGCAACCCTGATAACAGGAAAGAAAAAGGATGCTGCCCAACTGGCACTGGCTCTGTCCGAGAAGAGCAAGGCCCTGGCCGAGGAACTGGTCAGCAGCAACACATAACGATAAGAGATGTCAAAGTAACGGGGTTGTCGACATCATTTTAGCGAGTGACGACAACCCCGTCTCTTTGTCAGGCGAAAAACCAGCAAAATGCTGGCCAGAAGAATTATGCCAGCATACAGCAGGGGATAGAAGATATCGGGAACGTTCAGGGTATGGGCCGGTACCCTGAACCTACTGTTGATCCAGCGGAATGCGCTGAAAAGCAGCGCAAACACCAGAAACGGAATACCTGAGGGCAACTTTTTGCGATCCAGATAAATGACCAATGCGGTTATTGCTAGAGCAGCCAATAATTCATAGAGCTGGGTAGGATGCACTCCGGGGGATCGAAACAATGTGAGCGGAAATCCCGCTTGCTTATCCAGCAGACCGGGCAGATAGTATTTGTAGGGGATACTGCCCATGGGAAAATGAACCGCCCAGGGAAGATCAGCCACTTTGCCGAAGCAACAGCCGTTCAAATAGCAGCCGATACGCATTAACACTATTCCCACTCCCAGGCCGGGGGCCACACAGTCGGCCAGAGGCCAGGGGTCAAAACGCAGCCACCAGGAGATACAGATTCCGGTCAAGGTGGCCAGAACTAATCCTCCCATTAGTGAGAAGCCGGTCAGTTGCAAAGACCACATCTTGGCAGGGGTCTGCTGGTAAATTACCGGATTGGTAAGGATATGCAAACCCCTGGCTCCTATCGGTACCGAGACAGCCATAGCCAGCAGTATCATCCAAGCTTTACAGCGAGGCAGATCTTTGCGCCGGATACCAATCATACCAATGACCAGTACCGCCACACCGGCCAGAATGAAAAAGAGCCGGTAGCTGCTTATCGTAATTGATTGATTTGTAAACCAGGTTAGATGCAGATACGGATGCAAACCAAGCGCTCCTCTCCTGGGATTAAGGTCACTATTTGCTTAGCATGGCAAACGAAAGGGGACGGCAGGTTTAAAACCGACTGTCCCCCATTTTGCGCCTTTACACAGCAGACTACTTGGTTGCCGACCAGGTGCCTTTTATCCAGGCCGGGTCGGATAGGCCTTTGATATCAAAACTTCCGCTGATCGAAATCGCCCCGCCGAATTCGCTGACCGCTCCCTGAAACTTAACTCTGGCATCCTCCTCATTGGTGGAAGCAGTAAGGGTTCCGTCTTTATATTTTGCCGGGAGATTAGTCTTATCGCCATCTTCATCAGTAATCGTCATGGTACCGGAACCATCCGCACCAAGCTGCAAGCTCATATTTATTGGCTTGGGTTTGCCTTTTTGTTCTTCCAGGTTGGCTTTTATCATGTTATACATATCCAGGTTATCCAAATCGCAGCCTTCCTCGGTTTCAACCTGTTCACTGGGTTCCGGTGCCGGCCCCAGATCAAACTCGGTAATAGTGATGGTGCATGACGACCATGGTCCATTCAATAATTCGGCTTTGGGACTTAATATTATGCCGAATTCTTTTTTCAGGTACTCGACGTACTTCCTCTGTCTTTCGGCGGGATCATCAGTGCTGAACCAGTCCATGGCAATCGATTTTAGTTCATTTACGGAAATAGATTCTTTCGTGTGCCCATTGCCATCCTTAATGAATTTTCGCCCCGTGTCTTTGAGCAATTTATCTTTGAAATGAAGCAAGACATCAAGACGCTGTTCCAGTTCGTAGCCCTTTTCCCATCCCCAACGGCCTTTTTCCATGAAGCCAGATTCTTTGTACATGCCCATTATCAGGTCATATTCAGCCTTTTTCTTTTCGATCTCAGCGTCGGTTTTAACCCGCTGTTCGAATTGCTTTTTCAAGTCTTTTTCCACCATGGTGCGAAGCTTTTCCTTTTCACGGTCGGTTAAGGGGGGCATCCCGGCCTCTTCCCGAGCCTTTTCCTGAGCGGCAATCGCCTCTAGCTCCAGCTGCCGGGCAGCTCCGCCCATTTGGCTCCAGACATCATCAAAATTCCCCTTTTCCACCTGATAACCCCACCAGGGGACCTTACTGCTGGCACCGTTTTTGTATGCCTGGTAGGCAGCCTCTACCTCCTCGTTCTTCCAGGAAGATATCTTATGCTCGATGGCAGCTACGGCAATCTTGCCCGCCGTAGTGATCATAAACTGGTCGGCAATATGCTCACCAATGATTCTGGCCGCATCCTTGGCCCGCCCTTCGGCCAAATAACCGGCGGCTTCACTGGCTTTGGCAACGGTCCCCACTCCGAAATCCGAGGTTAGACCCCCCAGAGCTTTGGACAACGTTGACTTCGGTACATTTTCCACGATCTTTTTACCCGCCAAAACCTGCAAATCCTGATTAAACCCTTCTACATCACCATTGGCCAGGTTTTTTAACATACCGCCCCACTCATCATCCTTGAGCAGACTGTTTAATACCTTGCCCTTGGTTGTCGCATCGGAAATACCCAGTTTGTCCTGTAATATGTGGTCGATGACCTTTTCCGCCGCCGCATTAGTCATCTCGTCGGACTGATCCTGGGCCCAGTCAGCCAGGGCCGCATTGTGCGTATACTGTTCAATTCTCTGGTCAACAGTAAGCTTGGCCTGACCAAATAGAGAAAAATGGCTGGTGGTAAAGGACATAATATTGTTTTCGCGATCCACCGCCGGCTTTATGTACTGCCATTGCTTGCCATTATAATAGCCCATATAAAGCGAACCTGACTCCAAATCAGCGCCCAGCAGAGCCGGGTCAAATTTCATCCTCACCGTAACCGGCTGTTGCAAACGCACCGATTCTTCACCTACCGAAATCTCAATAGGAGCGCCAAACCCAGTCATTTCTTTGCTGGCGTATTTAGGTGTCTTATCCGGATTTATCAGGCTAACCTCGGTTGGTTTGGCAAAAGTATTGGCGGGAATGGTAACTTCCACTCCATCCTTTTCAATATTTCCGAGCTTGACTTCACTACTTCCACAGGTAGCCTTTAGAGGGTTTTGGATAGTCTTTTGATACTCCCAGTTGGTATCACCAGTCGCTTTGGATCCGCAGCCACTCAGTAAAAAACAGCCCAGCAATAGAAGTGATAGTAATTTAAAACCCCGGCTTCTTCTCAAGTACAAACCCACCCTTCTAAAATATCCCTGCCGACGATGTATTCTTTGCTAAACCCTATTTTAATTAGAATAAGCCGCCAATTATATCACCCGAATGGGTGACACAGCACCAGCAGGGGCAGGTCAGGAACCGTTTCCGCTGGTTTATGTCCCTAGCCAGTGCTTCGTTAATTCCCCGTAAACTCGGTGGCTGTTTTCCAAAATGAAGTCCCAGGGCAGATCGACGTATACGCCAAAATCGTCCAGGTATTCAATAAATGGATGACCCTTTAAATCCTTATCGGGCAAAACGGCATCATTGCAGCCATCAAATTCTACCACCGATACTCCGGTGCGCTCGCAGATATCCCTGTCAAAAGTAGGTGCTGCTTTCAGCCACCTGCCATTTAAATGAAGACAGTTGTACATATGGGGAAAGAAGACATTAGTCTGCATTAGTTCTACAGCTTCTGGCGGGGATTTGTGATTGCGAATCGAAACCAGCAGCAGGCCGCAGGGAATCTCCACCGCCCGGCACAATGCTGCCAGCAGAATAGCCTTTTGCACGCACCAGCCCTGGCCACTGGCCAGAATGGCCGAAGCACGGTACGCCTCAATATTCCCAGTAGTGGCATACATATTATAGTGGCATTTATCACGAACAAAATTAAACAGGCCCACTGCTTTATCACTCTCATGGTCGATGCCACGGGTAATCTCCTCCGCTTTCTTACGGATAAGCAGGTGGTCACTTTCAATAAAAGGGGTGGCCCGTAAATACAATGATGGATCCTCCATAAACACATTCCCCCCATTAAATCTTTTGTATTGCAAATATTTCGCTGTTGGAATGGTTTTTCCTGTTTTGGATAAGCGGGGGAGGGTGAGGGGAGGGAACGGTTTATGAACTGCGCAGGATTATTTAACCGCTCCTTACTTGCTAAATCGCTGAATTCATATAGAGGGTTACAAATCTAAACTATGATATGCTAATATGGAAAAAGTATCCTATGTTTAAAAGTGTGGTGCAGAAAATGATCTTTGCATTTGTGGATGAAAGTGGAAAACCATATCCGTCTGAAGCG
>CAZLYH010000087.1:0-6641 GCA_964563775.1 uncultured Syntrophomonadaceae bacterium
GCTCCAGGGGACGTTCCCATTCGCATCCTCGCGAAAGGTCACTCTCGCCCCATTCATGGGGCTCGCCCCCTTGCGCCGCTTCGCCGTCGCAGGGTGTTTCTGCCATGCTCCGTCAACAACTCCTGAATATTTATACATCCAAATAGGGTTTTTAAGTGGTCTCGGACCGTCCCCTCATTCCGCGCCCCATTTTGGCCCTTGTCCCGCAAATATGATGTACTGTTTTTGGTATATAGTATGATATATTTGTAATAATTGAAGCAAAGTATTTGGCAGGTTGGGGGAGCTGAATTTGACAAAACGACAGTGGAAGTTAACCCTGGTCTATGTAGCAGTTGTGCTGGTCGGGGTTTCGGCAGCGGTAGCCGCCTATTTTTATCAAATGTTTTATCGTTCAGATCGCTTTCTGCCCGGGGTGGAAATCGCCTCCATACAGGTGAGCGGCCAGGACCGGATGCAGGCAGCGCAAAAGCTGGATGCGCATCTGCAATCCGTTTATCAGCAGCAGATTATCTTTTTCCACAACGATTATACATATTATGTAGACTTAAACCACCTTTGTGCGCCGGTGGATGTCCCCGCCACGATAAATAAAATCTGGGATAGCGAACACCGCCGGGGCATTGGGTCCAAGCTGTTAAACATGGATGGCTCCCAGACTATATCCTACCCGGTGGCGGTTAGTTACCGGAAAGAATTAATAGCCACTTTGGAAAAGGAGTGGAACCAGCAACTGGGCAGCCCTCCCATTGATTCGCAGCTGGAAGTGGATCCGCAAAAGGGACTGGTGGTCCTGCCCAGCCAGCCCGGGGAACAGGTGGATATGCAAAAAACGCTGGCCGCCTTGCCGGGGGACTGGGGTCAAATAAAACCGATGCGGCTCCCTATTGAATTAAGAAAGGTAAATCCGGAGATAAAAGAAAAAGACCTCCAGCACATGGGGGAGCTGTCTACCTTTAGCACCTGGTTTAATGTAAACGAGATTAACCGCTCCAATAACCTGCGGCGGGCGACCGGAATTATCAACGGGACTATGGTCGCCCCGCAAGAAGTATTTTCCTTTAACAAAACGGTAGGACCGCGGAGTTACGAGACCGGCTACAGCGATGCTATGGTAATAATAGGCGGTAAATTTGAACCCGGTCTGGCGGGCGGCATCTGCCAGGTGTCGTCTACGCTCTATAATGTTTGTCTCCTGGCTGGTCTGGAGATCGTGGAGAGGCATAATCACAACCTCTCCGTGGTGTATGTCCCTCTGGGGCGTGATGCTACGGTTTCCGGCGTGCAAGATTTTCGTTTTCGCAATAACACCGACTCTCCCATATATATCCGTGCTGTTACCTCCGGCGGTCAACTGGCTATGAATATTTACGGCAACCTAAAATTCAAACAGCGGGTGGAAATAACCCATGTGGTGGATGGGGTAATACCCTTTCGCGAGGTTCACCTGGACGACGATACCCTGGAACCGGGAGTAGTGAAAGTGGATCATGCCGGTATCCCCGGCTATAGAGTTCGCTCCTTCCGTCTTTTTTACGACGGAAATGGGCAGGTTACCCGCCGGGAACAGCTGGCCAGTGACTACTACCAGCCATTGCACAAATATATCTATCATGGCCCGTCACTGGGGGAACCGGATGTTAATCCGCAGGATGGCTGGGGTGACACTCCCCCGGTAACTGAATCACCAACCGACCAGGTTCCCACTGGAGACGAGGGTTATGCCGAGGAGGAAACGGCCTTTAATTTCGAATAGGCGGAACTTATTCTTACCGAAGCGAAAGGACAAGCCCGGAGAATAAAAAAAGACCTGGTGGAAAAGATAGGATGGGTGTTTTAAAGAAATGAGTGAAATCAAAGTCGTGTACCGGCCGAAGAAAAAGCCTCTGGTGGTTCTGGCAGTTTTAATGGTAATCCTGCTGGTGCTGGCTTTTTGGGGATTTCAAAGCTTGAAGGGCCAGTATGCGGCTATTGACCCCGGGGATAATACCCCCATTGAAATATACATACCCGAATCCAGCAATGCCCGGCAGATAGCCTCTATTCTCTATCAAAACCGCCTGGTGCGCAGTGAAAGGGTATTCCTGGGGTACTGTGCCCGCACCGGGCTGGATAATCAGCTCAAGCCCGGTCATTTTCGACTCACCCGCAGCCAGACTGTGGAGCAAATCGCTACCGCCATCGCCCAGGGGAAAATAGTCCGTATAGCGGTTACCGTTCCTGAAGGCTATACCGTCGATCAGATAGGCAAGCTGCTGGTTGGCAAAGGAATATGTACCAGTGAGCAATGGCAGGAGGCTATCGAAGCGGACTATGACTTTGCCTTCCTGCAAAACGCATCGCCCCGGAGCCACCACCGTCTGGAGGGTTTTCTCTATCCCGACACCTATTACCTGGAAGAGGAGACCAGCGCCCGGGACGTGGTATTGATGATGCTGAAGAATTTCTCCGATCACTGGGATAAAAAGTTTGCTAAAGTGGCTGACCAGAAGGGAATGGATGTCTACCGGACCGTTATCCTGGCGTCTATTATAGAAAAAGAAGCACGCCGCCCGGAAGAGCGTGAGATTATTTCCGGAGTAATACAGAACCGTCTTAAAAAGGGGATGTTGCTGCAATTATGTCCTACGGTGTATTATTGTCTGGGTCGGGAGAGTGGTGACCTCACCAATGCTGACTTGAAGATCGACTCCCCTTACAATACTTATGTTTATGAGGGGCTTCCGCCGGGGCCCATTGCCAACCCGGGTGCGGCTTCACTGGAGGCGGCCTTGAACCCGCAGCAGCATTCCTATTACTATTACGTGTCTAAACGGGACGGCAGTCACCACTTTTCACGTACCTTCGCCGAGCATCTGGCCGCCGATCAGCGTTATAGCCAGAAAAACTAAAAAGGGGGGCTGGTTATGTACCGACCAGAACTGGTGCTCCCGGCGGGAACACTGGAAAAACTTAAAACCGCCTTCCTGTTTGGGGCTGACGCCGTCTATCTGGCGGGAAAAGAATACGGCCTGCGTGCCGCCGCAGGAAACCTTACCCTTCCAGAAATAAGTGAAGGGTTGATTTTTGCCCGTCAATTCGGGGGGAGATTGTACGTTACCGTAAATGTACTGGCTCGCAACCAGGATCTGCACCACCTCCCCGCTTACCTGGAAGAACTGGCTGAGAGGGGAGTGGACGGGCTTATAATCTCCGACCCGGGGGTCTTAAGGCTGGCTTCCCGTTACGCTCCGGAAGTGCCGGTTACCATCAGTACCCAGGCCAGTATCAGTAATTACGAAGCAGCCGCCTTTTACCGGGAATTAGGGGCCAAGCGGCTAGTCCTGGCCCGGGAACTCACCCTGGAAGAAATCCTGGCCATAAAATCACGGGTCGATGTGGAAATAGAGATGTTTATCCACGGGGCCATGTGCGTCTCCTACTCGGGGCGCTGCCTGCTTTCCTCCTATATGACCGGGCGCAGCGCCAACCAGGGAGAATGTGCCCACCCCTGCCGCTACCGCTATGCCCTGGTGGAAGAGAAACGCCCGGGCGAATATTTTGCAATTGAAGAGGACGGGCGGGGAACCTATATTTTAAATTCACGCGACCTCTGCCTCCTGGAATATGTTCCCCAGCTGATAGAGGGGGGAATTGATGCCTTTAAGGTGGAAGGGCGCATGAAAAGCCCGCTCTATGTGGCCAGCGTGGCTCGCGTGTATCGGCAGGCCATTGACAGCTACCGCAACAACCCCCGGCCCTACTCCCCGCAACAGCTGGAAGATTGGCTAAAAGAGCTGCAGTCTACTGCCACCCGTCCCTTTACTACCGGATTTATCAACGGGCCCAATAATCTTCAGGATGCCGCTAAACAGGTGCTGCCCCGCAGCGATTTTTGCGGGGTGCTGCTGGACTATGATCCGCAGCGAAGCATGCTGGAGGTGGAACAACGCGCCAACTTCGGCCCGGGAGATGACCTGGAATGGATGCTGCCGGGGGGAGAGATCAAGTCCTTTACCCTGGAAGAGCTATATGATGAAGAGGGGCATAAAATGGACCGGGCCCGGCATGCGCGCCAGAGAGTATATATACCCTACCCCGACCGACTTCCCCAATACAGTATTCTAAGGAGGAGACCTTCCTTTTGAGTGACCGAATATTTCTAAACGTCGAGCCCCGGCGCATTGACTTGCTTACCCGTATTATCGAAGCCTACGATCACCTGGGAATAGTATCCACCCTGGACCGCCAAAAGGGGTTGGTGGTTCTCCGGGGGACCGAGGATACCTGCCTGGAATTGCATGCCATCCTGCCCACCCTGCCTTTTAAAGTTAACCTGGTGACCGACCAGGAGATTAGTGGTCAAAACGAGGATTAATGAGTGTTTATCAGCTAATACAAACCGTTGTTCCCCCAATCCATCCTCCTGCGGAGACTGCTGGTGATCCCCGGCACTCATAGTCTGTTACCGGGTCACTGCTACGGTTGCCGCTTTCATTTCATTTACCTGCCGGCATTGGACGGTCTTTATGTATAACCCCCTCCTCCCCCGTCAAAGCTAATTCCAGGACTGACTGAATTCGGGGGAAACTAATGTTCAGGCGGCGTATCGATTTTCTTTCGCTGATTTTTTTATGCCTTTTTACCTTACTGGTAATGAGAATGGGCTATATCCAGATACTTAAAGGCCCGGATTTGACCCGGCAGGCGGTAGCCATGCGCAGCCGGCAGATCGAATTAAAGGAGTTCTCCCGTGGGGAAATATTGGACCGCAACCTGGTGCCCCTGACCGGCACTCGGGTGGCATCGGCGGTTTATTGCCTGCCTCAGGAAATCATCAAGACTTATGCCGGCAACCAGCGCGCCAATGACCAGGCAGCAGCCAAAGAGGCTGCCCTGTACCAGCTGGCTGGAGAACTGGGGAAACTTATCGGTGTTGAGCAGGAAGAGATTTTCTCCCCCTTGCGTGACGCCTACCGCCGTCAGACCCGTTTCGTACGCATAGCTGACGATTTAAACCCCGCAGAGGTACAGCTCATCCAGGAAAGCAAACTTCCCGGCACCGTGGTAGCCCCGGTCATTAAACGCTACCGGGAAGATGGTTTTGCCGTACACCTGGTAGGTTACCTGGGAGGAGGACCAGAGGATGCAGGCCAGGCAGGATTGGAAAAAGCTTATGATGCTCTGCTGCGCGATAACCGTTCTTCTGCCCAACTGAGTTCGGTGCTGGATGCCCGGGGGGTTGCCATTGAAGGACTCATGTTACGGGTGCGGCAGCAGCAAAATGAACAAAAGGCCGCTCTGGTTCTTAGCCTGGACAAGCGAGTTCAGGAAATTGCTGAACAGGCCATGGACAACCATATTGGCAGAGGAGCGGTGGTCGTCATGGATGTAGACAGCAAGGAAGTTCTGGCCATGGTGAGCCGTCCTGCCTTTAATCCTTATACGGTAAAGGAAATCCTGGCCAGTGATCAAAACGGCAGTCTGAATAACCGTACTCTGCTGACCTATCATCCCGGTTCGCTCTTTAAGATACTGGTGGCAGCAGCTGCTCTGGAGGAAGGCATAATTGACGAAAATAGCTGGAAGTATGATTGTTCCGGTGAATACCAATTTGAACAGGTATCCATTTCCTGTTGGAAAGAAGAAGGACATGGCCCTGTAAACTTTGAGCAGGCCTTTGCCCTTTCCTGCAACCCGGCTTTTATCAAAGTGGGGCTGGAGCTGGGGCGGGAGCGATTAATGGAATATGCCCGGCGGCTGCATGCAACTGATGAAAGCTTGCTGGGATATCCGAGTTATCGGGCTGGCGGCTATGTTACCATTGACCGGGGTGAACCCGCCCTGGGCAATGCCTGTGTAGGCCAGCAGGGCGTCATGTTGACCCCCCTGCAACTGGCCTCCCTGGTTTCCACCATTGCCGACCAGGGGCGCTGGGGTCCACCCCGGGTTCTCCGGTATACGGTGGACTCCAAAGGAAAAGAGCAACCTCTGCCGCCGGTAAAAAAAGAAACGGTTATTAGTCCGCAGACGGCCCGGCGCATGCAGCAACTGATGGAAGGGGTAGTAGCGGGGGGGACGGGCCGGAGTGCGGCCCTTCCCCAGGTACGCGTGGCCGGCAAAACCGGGACCAGTCAGACCGGGCGCTATCGTGACCAGGAAAAGCAGGATGAGGTTCTTAATGCCTGGTTTGCCGGCTACTTTCCAGCCGATCAACCTCGCTGGGCCATAGTAGTTGTAGCCGAGGAAGGAACCTCGGGGGCAGAGAATGCCGCCCCGGTTTTTCGCGCTATTGCCAACGAGATGCTGCGCTGCTTTTCCACCACCTCTGTCGGCCGGGGATAAGGGAAAATCGGCCCGGTTGCCGGAAAAGGATTAATTTTCTCCGGCACTGGGCCGGTTCTGAAGGAACGGCCGGCAACCACCCTAAAAGAATGTTGATTCTGCTGCCAAAAGTAATACTGTCCTGGTTTGAATGCATAAATATTCCGTCGTCAAGACTGCGCATGGGTAACACCAGCTGCTCGTCTCGCTGCTCCAGGGGACGTTCCCATTCGCATCCTTGCGAAAGGTCACTCTCGCCCCATCCGTGGGGCTCGCCCCTTTGCGCTGCTTCGCCTTCGCAGGGTGTTCCTGCCATGCTCCGTCAACAACTCCTGCAT
>CAZLYH010000088.1:0-2025 GCA_964563775.1 uncultured Syntrophomonadaceae bacterium
GGACTGCACCACCGCCACGACGGGGACACGGGCCACCAGTGGCTGCGGTAATGTGCCGTTAACGTTAATGACGATGCTATTGGCAGGACCAGGTACCAAGCTGGCCGACAGCCCCGCCGGCAAATTAGTCAGGGTCACGTCTTCAGCTGCCAGGACCGCTTTCACCGTTCCCCGGGTAACCTGCAAGGTCCAGGTGGCATTGGCCGGGTCCACGTTAACATGCGCCGAAGCTTGAATGGTAACCGTGTCATCAGCCAGGGCGTTGGCAGAGATGTTAAAGCTGCCCGGCTCGATAGTGACTGAAACCGGCCTAGCATCCAGGACCTCTTCTTCCACGGCACTGGCTTTGACAACTACCTGCAGCCCGCAGACAGCCGTTACTGGTTCCTCTGCGGTTCCTTCCACTATTACCTCAATGGCATTGCTGCCCAGCGCCTTTTCCGCTCGCAGACTCAGGCCGGCAGGAAGCCCGCTGACCTCCAGGTGGTCCCGGCCTACGTCATCGCGCACGGTCCCCCCACTTACCAGCAAAGTCCAGCTGTTATCACTTACATCCACCGAGCGGTTTTCCGGTGCCATCATACTTACAGTGGAATTTCCTGCGCTGCTGACAGTCAGAGGAGCAGCCGCCCGGAAAACGAACTTCCCGGACGGGTATAGAAGCATAACTATAGCCAGGACCAGGCCCAGCCGCAAAACAGCCTTAGATCGCAAAATCTCTCCACTCCCGTAAAACACTATTTAGGGTTTATAAAAATGAAGACATGATAAATTATCGTTATTTCCCACCATTTTCTTAAGCCCTATCGACTATCTCCTCCAGCGCCACCACCACCAGGGGATCGAACCGGGTACCGCTGCCTCTCCTGATAACCTGCAGAGCCTGCTGCCTGTCCAGGCGCTCTTCTTCTGGATTTATACAGGTAAGAGCGTCAAAGATATCTGCCACGGCTATTATTCGTGCCGGAAAAGGAATCTCGGTCTGGCGCAGGCCGTCCGGATAGCCACTGCCGTCATAACGCTCGTGGTGATGGCGCACCGCCTCGGCCACCTGCCCCCAAAGGCCTTCCTCTCCGATGATGGCGGCTCCCCGGCTGGCATGATCCAGCCCCTCCCCGTTGTCCACCTCAGCACCATTGCCTGCCGCAGTGCGGCCCACATCATGAAGCCGGGCCGCCCAAACCAGTACCTTTTTTTCTTCCAACTCCAGCCCTAGCCGCTGGCCCAGTATTTCAGACAACTGTGTTACCCGGCCGGAGTGCCCCTGGAAAGCCGTACCCGTTTCCAAGGCCCGAATCACAATATCATGGCCAGTTTGCCAATCCTCTACCACCCGGGCTTGAGCCCGAAGTTCGTCATCGACCTTCAACGCAGCCCGGGCCAGGGTCTGCAGGGAAGAGCGCAGCGCGACCGAAGGCTGGCTCTTATCGAGAAGGGGAAGTAACAATAAACCCTCCTCTAGCCTGCCCTCTGTTACAGGAATTACCAGAATCATCGCCGCTGCTGACGGGAGTTCCCCTTCCCGCCCAGCAATAGAAACACTTCCCGTCTGTGGTTGCTGACGTTCAAATTCCTGTACGGCCTGGTCGGCCCACCCGGGCAGGGGTTCATAACCCGCCTCCTGTTTCCATAACACCGGTGCTGATGCCAGGGGAGTAAGTTTTTCGATAGCCTGCTGCAGATTTTCCCGGACCTCGTCCGGGTTGCTGGACAGGGTAATTGCCTCCCATCCCTGGATGAGTAAGTTTTTTCTTTCCAAGGCCTGCCTCAACCTATCCGCCAGCGCCCAGTAATAGGTAAAAAAGAGGCCAGCGGCCAGCAGCATAACTGCCGTAACCATATCAGGAATAAGCTCCCACACTACCACCGATGTCAGCAAGGCAGTGAGCGCAAAACCTCCCACAATAATGCTTCTATTGTTCAAATTGAGGTCCCCCTCCTTTTTTCACTAGTAACGCTTTCGCTGCCGCCTTTCCCTTTTCCTCCAGGAGCGCCCTGCCTGCCTTAGTATCAACCAACCAGTCA
>CAZLYH010000088.1:2125-6004 GCA_964563775.1 uncultured Syntrophomonadaceae bacterium
ACACGGATGTATTGGATGGGCACGGATTTTTTAGACGCAGACTGACGCTGAATAATTACATGAAGAGGTAATGAATGAATTATGCGGGGAAGGCTGCCATTACGTCGGCTTCATCTATTTCAAAAAGGTAATTTCATTATCTTTTTTAACCCAGCCAGCGTTAGTCTGCGTCAAAAGAAACCCGCGCCCATATACTATTGACATGTTCTAAATACGAGGCTAGTATATGAGTATAATTGAATATACTCATATAGGGAGGTGCCCCATGGAAATCGTTCAGGTAATGCGCGCGCTGGGCGATGAGAATCGCCTGAGAATCCTGAACCTGTTGCAAAATGGTCTTTTAAATGTCGGCGAGATTGAGCAGATTCTGGGAATCAGCCAATCCAATGTGTCCAGACACCTGAACCGATTAAAAAACAGCAATATTGTTATCCACGAAAAAAGGGCCCAGTGGGTTTACTATCGAATCAACCAGGCCATTGTGTCCAGATATCCGCTTTTAGGGGAGATTCTGCAAAAAGAACTCGATAAAATCGAACAATGCAGACTAGACCTGGAAAGATTGCGCGAATATCGTCGGAATAATCCGGGCGGATTTGCAAATACTGAACCTACTTAGTTTCTTAGTTACCGGCGGTCCTTAAGGCTGGCAGCACTAACAAATACTGCATTTTTCGAAGTTTGGTTTGGGTCTCATGGATCTATAAGCCAAGGAGGAATAATCAATGAAGTCAGTTAAACAGCTGGTCAGTAGTGCAGTCCTTAACGAGGGAATCAAATATGTAGATAAAAACCCCATGGAAAATCTGCAAAAGCTCCTCAACTGGGGAGAAAAGCTGGTCACCAAAGAAAACCATAAGCAGTATGCGCAGAGTTTTCGTGAAATCTTAGACGATCCCAATAACCACTGGAATAATTATATCCAGCGTATTTTTACCGGGTTTGATGCCAACGTACGCAAAAAATTGCTGGTGAATTTCATGGTGAATGCCAGTATCATCGGGGTTCCCGTGGGAGAGAAAATGGCCGAGAAATATGGCTGCAATATTCCCTGGGCTATCCTGATGGATCCTACGGCGGCATGCAACCTTCACTGCACGGGTTGCTGGGCAGCAGAGTACCAAAAGACCGACTCCATGGATTATGATCTGCTGGACCGCATTATTCGCGAGGGTAAAGAACTGGGGGTTTACATGTATATCTATTCCGGCGGTGAACCCCTAGTACGCAAAAATGACCTGGTCAAGCTGGCCCAAAAACACAGTGACTGTATGTTCCTGGCGTTTACCAATGCTACTCTGGTTGACGAAGAGCTGGCCAGGGACTTCGCCCGGGTGGGTAATTTTGCCCTGGCCATCAGTGTAGAAGGTTTCGAGGCGGAAACCGACATGCGCCGTGGTCAAGGTACCTACCAGAAGGTCATGCAGGCCATGGATATCCTGAACAAAAACGGCGTCCCCTTTGGTTTTTCCACCTGTTATCACAGCAAAAATGTGGAGGCAGTAGGATCTGATGAATACATTGACCTGATGGTGGAAAAAGGCTGTATTTTCGGCTGGTACTTTACTTATATGCCACTGGGAAAAGATGCCCAACTGGATCTTCTCGCCACTTCCGAACAGAGGGAATATATGTACGACCGGGTGCGCTATTTCCGCACCTGCAAGCCCATTTTCTTACTGGACTTTTGGAATGATGGTGAGTTTTCCGGCGGTTGTATTGCCGGCGGTCGTCGTTATCTGCATATCAATGCCAATGGAGATGTGGAACCCTGTGCTTTTATTCATTACTCCAATGTAAACATCCGTGATGTCAGCCTGCTGGAGGCTTTACAGTCGCCTCTGTTTATGCAGTACCGGATGAATCAGCCCTTTAATGAAAATCACCTGCGCCCCTGTCCTTTACTGGACAATCCCCACAAATTAAGGGACATGGTTCATGCAGCCGGGGCCTCTTCCACTCAACCCATTGACCGTGAGTCGGTAGACGAATTAACCGCCCGCACCGAAGAAGTTTCCCGCCAGTGGGCCAAAACGGCCGACCAGCTCTGGGAACGCACCAATAATCCCCAGGTGATCCCCATTCCTCCCCAGGTGTTTGAGCAGGCGCTACCGCAGGAAAAAATGGAGGCACACGCTTAATCGTGGTTCTTCTTCAATCACATATATATAGAAAAGGGAGACTCCTTTATAAGGAGTCTCTCTTTTCCTGGACGTAATTCTGGCATAAGATATAGGGAGGATGCCTAAACTGTGGCTAGCATTAATTAAAAAGTCTTGTGATAACCTGGAAATATTTTCGACGCTGACTTACGCTGGCTAATCCGGACGTAATTAAGAGGTATTGTCCCAGATTTAATCACTATCATGTCAGTCGTAATTCATCGTCCCAGAACCATTCTCCCCTGTATTGGACTTATCACAAGTCTTTAGGAAAGGACGAGTTTAATGGCTGAAAATCCCCAGGTAACACTGACGATGGAAGCTGGCGGAGTGATTCAAATTGAGCTTTTTCCGCAAGTCGCTCCCAATACGGTAAACAGTTTTATTTCCCTGGTGCAACAAGGATTTTACAATGGCCTGACCTTTCACCGGGTTATCCCCGGCTTCATGGTCCAGGGTGGCTGCCCTCAGGGAACCGGGGTGGGAGGACCGGGTTATTCCATTCCCGGCGAATTTACTGCCAACGGCTTTACCAACGAACTGTCGCATGAGCGGGGAGTTATATCCATGGCCCGCACTGCAGCACCCAACTCGGCCGGCTCTCAGTTCTTTATCATGGTAGCCCCCGCTCCCCATCTGGACGGCCAGTATGCCGCCTTCGGCAAGGTGCTGGCAGGAATGGATGTGGTAGATAACATAGTGTCTGTAAAAAAGGACTTTCGTGACAAACCCAAAACCCCACAGGTAATCAAAACAGCTACCGTGGAGACTTTCGGCCAGGAATACCCCGCTCCGGAAAAGGCCTGAAAGACGAAAAACAAGAAGCCACAGAAACGCAGCAGTCCTACGCCGGCACTCATAGTTAAGTGTCGGGGGGGATAATGGATTTGTTTTGACGCTGACTAACGCTAAATGGGGTGTAGGGATACCGTTTTTCGACGCTGACTAACGCAGATAAACGTTGAATGGTTTATTAATAAAATGACCCTGCTTTTTAAACCAACCGTGATGTTTTCTTAATAAATCCCTAACAGAGTCAGTAGCCCGGCCACTCAAATTGAGAACCGGGTCAGAGTAAATCAGCGTTAAAAAATTACTATGACAAGGAGGACTGATGTGGATGCCGTACACTCTACCCGAACTGCCCTTTGCCTATGATGCCCTGGAGCCTCATTATGATGAACAAACCCTGCGAATTCATCATGGCAAACACCATCAAGCCTACGTGGATGGCCTGAACAAGGCAGAAGCACAGCTGGCTGAGGCCCGCGAAAAAGGTGATTTCGGGCTGATCAAGCACTGGTCCCGGGAGCTGGCTTTTAATGGTTCCGGCCATATCCTGCACAGCCTGTTCTGGGAAAATCTCTCCCCTGCGGGTGGAAATCCAGGAGCAGAACTGTTGCAGCAGCTTAAGAAAGATTTTGGCAGCCAGGATGCTTTTCAAAAGCAATTCAGCAGCGCAGCCGCCGCTGTAGAAGGTTCAGGCTGGGCCGCTCTGTGCTGGGTACCCTCCCTGAACAAGCTGGAGATCCTGCAGGTAGAAAAGCATCAGGATCTGACCCTCTGGGGAGCTGCCCCCATTCTGATTTTGGACGTCTGGGAGCATGCCTATTACCTGAAATATCAGAACCGCCGGGCCGACTTTATCTCCGCCTGGTGGAACATTGTCAACTGGGAAGTTGCCAATCAGCGCTTTCTTAAAGCTATTCGCTAG
>CAZLYH010000089.1:0-5957 GCA_964563775.1 uncultured Syntrophomonadaceae bacterium
AGGCCTCCCGTCTGGATAAAGCACCGGCAAACAAGTCCTGAAATACCACCCCGGTCTGATGGGAGGATAAAATACTCTCAATCTCCTCCATCTTTTCTGCAACATTGATATCATCGCCGGGGAGTGTAAATGTGTTACTGTCCTTTAAGCTAATGTCTTCCAGTATGGTGCGGTAAGCCCGCCAGAGAGAACGAGCATCCGCCTGCAACTCCTCCCGCCCGCCTAATTCCGGAGACTCACGGTAATAAATGCGTGGGGTCTGTCCCTGGTCCCGTTCCAGCAGGAACTCTGCCGCCTGCTTGAACTTGCGATATTCCAAAAGCCTCTGGACCAGTTCCTCCCGCGGATCTATTTCTTCCGCCTCCTCCATCTCCGCAGCCTGAACTCGTCCCGGTAAAAGCATACGGGTTTTGAGGTGCAGAAGATAGGAAGCCATAACCAGAAAATCGGACAACCTTTCCAGGTCGAAATCGCTGGTCGCCTCCAGATAAGATATATACTGGTCAGTTATTGCCGCCACCGGTATATCGTAAATATCCACCTGGTTCATTTCAATAAGGTATAGCAGTAAATCCAGCGGCCCGTGAAAAGCCTCCACATCGACCAGGTATGGCAAGAACTCACCCCCGGGTGTTGTTTTCCCCGTATTAGAAAAAGACCTGATAAAACAGGCCGAATATGGTTTCCACCAGCGGAACCAAAATACCACTAAAGGCACCACTGACAATAAGAATCAGTAGTATTATAAATCCATACTGTTCCAGAGCATAAATAATCTGTGCCCCTGAATCGGGCAATAATCCCGCCAAAATCTTAGAGCCATCCAGAGGGGGTACGGGGATGAGATTAAAGACCCCCAGAATTATATTGATGTAGACCAGGGTCCACAGAAGAAATCCTATCGGCGTGGAGACACCAAGCGGATCAATGCCCGCCAATCGCATTATCCCCATCCCGGTCAGGGCAATGAGAAAATTCATGGTTGGCCCGGCCAGCGAAACCAGCATCATGCCCCTTTTCACACCTGTTTGTTTAAAATTGTAGGGGTTTACCTGCACCGGTTTGGCCCATCCAAAGTGAAAAAAGAGCAGCATAAAAAACCCTACCCAATCAATATGCGGGAGCGGGTTCAACGTCAGCCTCCCCTGGTAATAGGGGGTGTCATCCCCCAGCCAGTCAGCCACCTGCCCATGGGCATATTCATGAAAAGTCAGCCCGATTAATATGGCCGGCAGCCAAATTAACTGGTTAAGTATCCAATCGGTCAAGCAAATCTTCCTTCCTTAATCCAATTCCCTGCCAACCGGAGTTCTTCCTCCCGGCCTTTGACCTGCTCCGCTAACTTCAGACGGTACAGTTCTGCAAAGATAGCCCGGTAAGCCGGCCCCGGCTGCAACCCCAGTATTTTTAAATCGTGACCATCGATCTCGACTTTTACGCTCCCCTTCAGGTCCAGATAGTGAACTACACTGTCCCAGATACTTTCATCCCGCACCAGCAGCAAAAGATAAACCAGGTTCTCGTCACACCAGTTGTCCAAGATTTGGTCCAACTGCGGCGCAGTCAAGTCACCCCGGTTTACAATCTCAGCAGCCACCCCGGGCACCTGACGGGACTCACGCAGACAGCGCAGAGCCAGGGTATCAAAGGGGTAGCGTTTTAAAACCGCCATAACCTGATCATCGTCCAGCCTTTCCAAAAGAACTGCCAGATAGAGCAGCCAGGTACGCAGGTCATCAGCCGTGTAGCGTTCCTGGTACCAGGTCGCCATAATGGGGATGCGGCGCAGGGTCATCCGGTTCAGGTCCTCCAATCGCACTTCAGGAAGGACATAATTCCATACGCCAATTTCTTTCATGCGATCCAGGGACTTCCCCGGGTCTTTTTCGTTCAAAATTAGAATCATTTCGCTAAGAATACGCTTGGGCGACACCTTGCCCAGCATACGGCGCTGAATGGCCTCCCGGGCAAAACGCAAGGTTTCCGGTTCGATAACAAAACTATAGCGTTGTTCAAAACGGATTGCCCGCAGAATGCGGGTGGGGTCCTCAACAAAACTAAAATTGTATAGAATACGGACTATTCCCTCATCCAGGTCTTTTCTGCCTCCGAAATAGTCAATCAGTTCGCCGTAACGATCGGGATTTAAGCAGACCGCCAGCGTATTTATGGTAAAGTCCCGGCGGTAAAGATCTTCACGAATGCTGGAACGCTCCACCCGGGGCAGTGCCGCAGGGAATTCGTAATATTCCGTACGCGCCGTAGCCACGTCCACCTTGGTGCCATCGGGAAGCACCACTACCGCAGTACCAAACCGATCATGGATACGCACCTTGCCCCCCAGCCTTTCTCCTAGCCTTTGGGCAAATTCTATACCTTCACCCTCCACTACCAGGTCCAGGTCAAAGTTGGGAACCTGCAGGAAAAGATCACGAACGAACCCTCCAACACAGTAAATGATGACCCGGCTTTCTTCCGCCACCTGTCCGGCGGTTTGTAAAATGGAAAGGATCTTTTCCGGCAGACGTTCTTCCATCAAGGCAGCACAATTCTCCATCTGCGCCGCCGGGGAAAATAGTACCTGGTGGTCTTCCGGATAATCCTCCCCGTGCAGGGTGCGAATGATATCTGTCCGGGAGACAATTCCCACCAGTCGCCCACCCTCATTGACCACTGGCAGCCGGCCGATGTCATGTTCCACCATTAAACGCTGAATCTCATTCACCGGAGTCTCTGGTGTAACCGCCAGGACCTCGGCACTCATGAACCCTTTCACCGGAGCATGCCCCAGATCATGGGTGCGGGCCTTGTCAACATCCCGCCGGGAGATAACCCCGATCATCTTCTCCCCTTCCACCACCGGCATGCCAGTATGGCCATAGCGCAGCATAACCCGACCGGCCTCCTCCATACTCATCGACATGGGAACGGTCTTAACCGGTGTAGACATGATACTGGAGGCAACCAGGGCAGGCTGGGCCTTTTCCCCCAGACCGTCCAGGATAATCTTAAAAACCTCTTCGATATTTTTTTTCTTAACCACGACGGAAGCGGCGCGGTCATGCCCCCTGCCCCCCAGCGGCGCCAGGATTTCATTCACTTTCACATTGGCACTGCGGCTGCGCCCCACTACATTTATTTTGCCTTCCATCAAGGCTATGGAAAAAGCCACATCAGCATCTTCCAACTCAAACAGCCGGTAGGTTACTGCGTCCAAACCGGGAATAAAAGGTCCCAGTTCGGCGGTAGCCAAAACCACATCCGTATTATTTATATGATAGCGGCGGGCGGAATTTAACAATAAGCGTAACAATTCCCGCTGGTCACCGGAAAAGGGCTGTTCAATAAAATTAGCCACCACGTTAAGATTGGCCCCCCGGTGCAGAAGAAAGGCGGCAGCATACATATCCCGGGGAGTAGTGGTGGAAAACAGCAGACTGCCGGTGTCTTCATAAATACCCAGGGCCAAAATGGTGGCCTCAAAAGCACTCAGGGGAAGGGCGCGCGCACGGATTTCCTCCACCAGTATGGTGGTGCAGGCCCCCACTTCCTCCACCACTCGATGGCTGGCAGTCACATCTTCCGGCGAGGGAGGATGATGATCAAAGACATGAAAATCTATCCCCGGACCCTGGGCCACATCCTTCAAGTGTCCCAGGCGACTGGCACTGGCCGTATCCACCACCACCATGCGGGTAACGGAGGCCGGGTCGATATCCCGGGGCATTTTTACAACCAGGAGATCTTTGTACAGAGCCATAAACTTACGGACGTTGCGGGACAACGTTCCGGAGAATACCGGAACAGCCTCCGGGTAGAGCTTGCTCGCTGCTACCATACCCGCCAGCCCGTCAAAATCCAGAGCGTTATGAGAGGTAATTATTTCCACGTAAGGCAACCCCCACAAAAGATACCTGAATTATAGCATACTGGGCCTATGGATGGTATGCAGCAAGGACTCTGCGGGAAAAGACTGAATCTTCAAAAATAACTGAGATTCCTTGCTTTTGTAAGAAACCATTCCTATAATATTCGCAAGTTAAAAAATAGGCAGGGGGATAACCGTGTACGAGAAACTGGAAAAATACACTGTTAATATGATTCCCAATACCGGTTACGAAGTCCAGGGACAGTGGAAAGACGATGTCCACGACATCCGCACCCGCATTCTCTTTGATTACTACACCTATAAAATCCTGGAAGCGGAAGCTACCGGAGTGGGCACTCCCTTTGAGGTCTGTCACCAGGGCCTTAGCGTTATCAACAACCTGGTGGGTGAACAGGTCAGACCCGGATTTAACCGGGTTGTAAAGGAAAAGGTGATGGGTAAAAACGGCTGCATGCACATCTATGAGCTGGTGATGAACTCCATTAAATCCGCCTTGCAGGCCGCCGCCCGGCAGGTCCCTGATTGGGTGGAGGATGATGATTACCAGAACCGCTGGGCCGGTTGGGAAATGCTCTACAAAGACAAGTGCATCTATTTCTCGCAACCGGGGGTATTTGATAATTCCGGGGACCGGGTGGAGCAGGTACAGCAGGCCCTGATTAGGGAAAAATAGCCCGGGCCGGGCCAAAGACCATATAGCAGTGAAAAATGATCCGCAGTCGCCTATAAGGCAAGTACGGATCATTTTTTTTAATCAGCAAATCGTAAAGAAGAAAATGAATTGCAAATTATGCCATCACAGGCACAAGTATTAGTCGCTAATATAAATAGCGGGTGGCAGAACCGGCTGAATTTCACTGCGAAAATACAGATCCCCTAGGTTGGGTAGGCCCGTCAGTTTTCGGGTTAGTCTAGAAACCACCTGGTCGGCCTGCTCCAGGGTCAGTCCAGGTAGAAGCATCAACAACTGCTGGTGATTCCATGCGGAGATTATATCTCCTTTACGCAGACTATTGGCAACTACTTCCTGTAGGGTTTCCAGGTCTTTGTCGCTAATGCCCCGGCTGGTACTGCGCCGATACAAGGATAATAGAACCAGCAAGACCGACTGGCCGTTACGTTCTCCCCGCCGCTGTTCCAATTCGTAGAGGGTTTGAAATGTGGTCGCGTCACAAATCAGGGCGCCTGCGGACACGCTTTTTTCTTGGAATCCATCCTGGATGGCATTTAAATCTATGTCGTGGGTACCACCTTTCGGCGCGCTCAGGAACAGATCCATTAACTCCTGGCTGGGCTTCACTCCCATCTCCCGGTAGAATTGTTTAGCCATGTACTCATAATGCAGGCGGGCCTGGTTAACCTTGCCCTCCGCCAACAGTGCTTGCATATAAAAACGGTGCAAATCTTCTTCAAAGGGGTACTGGGCCAAAGCCCTTTCACAATGTTGCACCACCTGGTGAGTCCTGCCAGCGGCCAACAGGAGGCTGGCATATTCACTGGTAGCCTTGATAAAAAGGTTATAGTAGTAATAGCGACTGGGGAGAACCCACTGGCTGAAGTATGATTCTACCAGGTAGTCACCCCGGTACAGTTCCAAGCCCCGTTCATAAAGGTCAATCGCTTCCGGCGTTGAGGTTGTAGCCAGTTTCCTCGCCTGGGAGAGCAATTTTTCGAACTCATCTGCGTCCAGCCAGTAATCCACATCCTGATTCCAGCAGTAGCAACCATTGGAAAACAATATATGGCTTTCATCGCTCAGGTCATCAGCGTCCAGAATCTTGCGGAGACGAAAGATAAGGGCCCGCAGAGCCCGCCGCGCATCCACATAGTCTTGTTCCGGCCACAAATTTTGCATAGCGATTTCGGGCACAATCCCCTGACTGCGATTGGTTACTATGTATTTGAATAGCTCCCACAGTCGATAAGAACGATGGCTGTCCTCCGTAAAAACCTTTTCCCCTCGCTTTACCGCAAAGTGTCCGAGGGTATTAATCTTAAGAATATCGCTATCTTCGTACAGGTCTTTAGTCCTGTCCAATTAAGTTCACATCCAGTACTTTGTTCGTCC
>CAZLYH010000090.1:0-5754 GCA_964563775.1 uncultured Syntrophomonadaceae bacterium
TATGACCTGCCCTTGCCGTATGGCTTCTAATCTATAAACCCCTAATAAAACAGCGTCAGTCAGCGTCAAAAACCCCTCCGTCCTTCAGCGTCCGTCAGCGTTAGTCAGCGTCAAACCCCCCCGTCAGCGTCAGTCAGCGTCAAAACCCCCCCCGTCCCTCTCTCCATAGTATTATGGTTTCCCGCCCTTTTTCAGACCTTGGCCCCGGCACCAAAATCTTCCGCTTCCGGGCAGCAAAAAAGCCGGGGCGCTGCCCCGGCTCAGACCGTCAAAAAAGGCTAAGTATTATCCTTAAGCAAATCTATTTAATAAATCTGCTGCTTAATCAGCTCCAGTGCCTTTTGCAGTTGTACATCGCTGTCACCCGACTTGGGGTTTTCCACTACATAATCGGGGTGAATGCCAATTTCATTGATGTCAGTACCCCGGGGCGTAAAGTATTTCTGGGTGGTCAGCTTCAAAGCCCCTCCATCCCGCAAAGGAAATACCGTCTGCACCAGGCCCTTGCCAAAAGTACGCTGCCCCACCAGCACCGCCCGGCGGTTATCCTGCAGCGCGGCCGCCAGTATCTCCGAAGCACTGGCACTGTCCTGGTTGACCAGTACCACCATAGGGGTATCGATCTTGCCTGCGGAGCCTCGGTAAACCTTCTTGTTTCCACGGGTATCGGCGGCACTAACTACCTCCACATCGCCCAGGAACATATCGGCAATGGCGATGGCGGCATCAAAATCCCCGCCTCCATTGTCACGCAGGTCAAGAATAAGCCCCTGAATGTGATCCTTTTCCAGCATCTTGTTGATACTGTCCGCCATTTCCTGGGTGGAGCGGGAATGAAATTGGTTGAGGCGAATATAGCCTACCTGGCCCGCCTCATCCAGTATCTTGTCTTCCACCGAAGGTACATTTATAATCCGGCGAATAATCTTAAATTCATATTCCTGCCCGTCCGACTCCCGGTAAACCGTTAGCAAAAGCTGCGTCCCCGGGTCCCCCCGCAACAGGTGCACGGCATCATCCTGGGTCATACCGTTGGCATTCTCACCGTTGATCTTGACTATAATATCTCCGTGCTTGACCCCCTCCTCGTAAGCAGGGGTTCCCTTGATAGGCGAATAAATCTTCAATCGCCCCGCATCATCCTGCAGCACATAAACCCCGATGCCGCCAAACTTCGCATCCAGGCGAATCTGCAAATCCTGCCAGGTTTTTTTATCCAGGTACTGGGAATAGGGATCACCCAGCGCACCGACCACCCCGGAAGCCGCACCTTCAAATATTTTCGGGGTGTCAATGTCATAAAGAGACTGCGTTTTCACCAGCCCCAGCACACTAATAAACGTGCTTAATCCCGCCGCATTGGTAACAAACACAATAATCAAGCCGGTTATCACCAGAAAACCAACCAGAGAAAAGAAAACATTAAGCCCCCGCAGGAAATTGTTTCGTTTCAACCTTACACCACCAAAAAATAAAATTACCTGGCACCGCTAATATGTTACTCCAGTTATGAGCAAACCGCAAACAAATAGCTTTTTAATACCTTACGCAACCAACTCTAAAATAAATACACCGTTGATTCCACCGGGAAAATAAAACCTCCTGGTTGAGATGCATAAATAGAACATTTTGCAAAAGAAAATGCGGCCCGGTCCCGTTACCAGGCCGCCTGTGATTGTCGTTTTGAGCCCGTAATACCCCGCCTGCTCAGCGGACATACCCACTGGGATCGACCGGTGAGCCATTTACACGCACCTCAAAATGCAGGTGCGGACCGGTACTCCAGCCGGTGCTTCCCACTTTGCCGATGGCCTGTCCCTGGCTGACAGCTGCCCCATTTCCAACCAGGAAACTGGACTGGTGCGCATAAAGCGTGGACATGTCATTACCATGGTCGATGACAATAACCTGGCCGTAGCCATTCATCCACCCGGCGTAAATGACTGTGCCGGCATCTGCCGCTACAATCGTGGCCCCCATTGGGGCTTCGATGTCCATACCGGTATGTAGTTTACGTTGCTTAAGAATGGGATGCAAACGCATTCCATATGGTGAAGTGATGTGGCGATAGCCAGGGGCCGGCCAAGTATAAGTACCGGTTCCCAGAGCCTCTCCGCTGCTGCCCGCCTGGGCACGGCGGATAATCTCCTGCAGTTGCAAGGAGGCCTGTTCCAGCTCATATAGTGCCCTTTCACAAGCCTCTTTTTCCTGTTTGATACTGCTAAGAATTTTCTGCTTGTCACCTTTTTGCCCGTCCAGTTCGCCTTTCTTAAGTTCACAACTGTTTTGTGCCGCGAGCAGTTCCCGCTGCTGGATCTCCAGTTCACTCTTCTTTAAAGCCAGCTCTTTGCGGTCCCGATTGATTTTCTCAATGAGCTTTACATCTTCGGATACGATACAGTTCAGCAGGTCATAGCGGGTTAGAAAATCGCTGATATCCGTCGCCGAAAGCAGGACCTCCAGGTAAGATACATTTCCGCCTTCTTCATAGATATGTACCAGCCGCTGGCTGAGAACCTCTGATTGGGCGGAAAGCTTCTTTTCCTTCTCTTTAATCTCTTTAGCGGTAACCCCAATGCTATCCTCTAAAAAACTAATCCGGGAATCAAGAGAGGTGATCTGCTTTTCCGTATTGATAATGTTTGTTTCTATATTATGGATTTGGCCCATGATACTGTTTTCCTGCTTCTTGGCCTGGTTGACCTTGCTGCGCTGTTCCATAATCTGGCGATTCATATTCTCCAGCTGGCGCCGCTGTTCATCTAATTCATCCGCATACGCCGGCAGAATTACGCCGACCAGAAAAACCACTGCTAAAAAGATCGACAGAAGTCTTTGACCTCTACGCAAAATCCCACCCTCCTTGACTTACAGGGTTCGCTCCAGCTCTTCGCCAAGATTGAACCCATCGCTTAAATCTATGGTCGTAAAGGAAAATCCATACCTGACCCTTTAGCTAGAAAAATCCCGGGGAAATCTTCCTGACCCAAATTACACCGATTTGAATATGCTTAAAGCTGGTGTTGTCAATTTAATCCACATTAATCCAAAAGAATCCGTGTTATCTGAATCTATTAACCCTGGTCATCACCAGCATCTACACATCCAGAAAACGGTTCAGAGATATCCAGGTCCCCAGTACCCCCAATACGGCCCCGCCCGCCAACAGGCTTATATACACTCGGCTGAGCACCGCCGGGTTGGTGACCAGGGGAAGGAAGAAAACCGTTTTAAAATGTCCCACCAGGGAACCGTAACTCCCTGCCAGAAGAATAATGGCTACCAAAGCCCCCATAGCACCCAGGAAAACCCCCTCGATGAAAAAGGGCCAGCGAATAAACCAGTCAGTGGAGCCGATGAGTTTCATCAGGTAGACTTCCTTGCGCCGGGCAAAAATGGCCAGCCGTATGGTGGTAGCGATCAAGAAAACAGCTCCAAAGAAAAGGGCCACAATAAATGCCATACTGAGAATGCGCACCCAACGGGTTACACTGAAAAGCCGCTCTACAATTCCCTTGCCGTAATTGACCTTGTAAATGCCTCCAACGTCGGCAACTTTACTGGCGATTGCCGCCGTCTGCCGGGGGTCTTTACATTTAATGCGGAAGCTGTGCGGCAGAGGATTCTTCCCCAGGGTTTCTTTAAGGTTATATTCCTTTTGTCCAAAGTTTTTCTGCAGATTTTGCAAAGCCTCGTCCCGGGAGATAAAATCTACCGATTTTACCCCAGACAGGCTGACCAGCTCATTCCTGACATCGCTGATCTCTAATTTATCCAAGTCCTGGTCGAGGAAAGCAATAATCTCCACGTCCGCCTCCAGGCGGTTGACCAGGTTGCTGGCGTTAAGGGTAGCCAAAACGGAGAATCCCAGAATCAGAATACAAATTGCCACTGTGGTGATAGTCGCCAGGCTAAGCAAGCGATTGCGGCGCAGTGATTTAAAGGCTTCCCGTAAATAGTAAACCAGGTTGCGCGGCTTCATAACAGGGCTTCCCCGTCAGGGCTGTCTTCAGCAACCCTGCCTTTCTCCAGCATAACCACCCGCTTATGGGCGGCCTTGACCAGTTCCCGCGCATGGGTCGCCATCACCACTGTGGTCCCTTTGCGGTTAATATCAAAGAGCAGTTCCATGATTTCCTGGGAAGTATCTATATCCAGATTGCCGGTGGGCTCGTCGGCGATGAGGAGCAAGGGGCGATTGGCCAGAGCCCGCGCAATCCCTACCCGCTGCTGCTCTCCCCCGGAAAGCTCGCCGGGAAAAGAGTGGTCCTTTCCCTTAAGCCCCACCATCTGAATAACCTCCGGGACCCGAGCACGAATATCACGGGGACTTGCCCCGGTCACTTCCATGGCGAAAGCTACATTCTCGGATACGGTTTTGTTCTCCAGCAACTTAAAATCCTGAAAAACGATACCCATGTTGCGCCTTAACGCAGGTACGTCGGAGCGCTTCATCCTTACCAGACTACGGGAAGCCAGGAATATCTGCCCCCGGGTGGGCAACTCCTCCCGGAACAGCATTTTTACCAGAGTAGATTTCCCGGCCCCGCTGGGTCCCATCAGGAAAACGAACTCTCCGCGGTCTATTTTCAAAGAAATATCATCTAGTGCTTTTACGCCATTGGGATATACTTTGGAGACGTTGTAGAACTGAACTAGCATGTTTCTCCTCCAATAAAAAAAACCACCATTTGTGGTGGTTCTACAAATATACGAAAATCCCTTCTTATTTCTGTTTGTTTTTGACTAAAAAGTGAACATTCTGAATTATTTTATCAACCGTCAGTCCATAATGCTCCAGTAATTCGTCAGGTTTCCCCGACTGGCCGAATTGATCTTCGATCCCCATGCGTTTCACCGGCACAGGATGGTTCTCACTGATTACTTCGCAGACAGCGCTGCCCAATCCGCCAATAATGCTGTGTTCCTCCACCGTTAAAATGGCGCCGCTGCGGCGGGCTTCCTCCAGGACCAATTCCTGGTCCAGGGGCTTTATGGTATGCATGTCCACTACCGCTGCCTGCAGTCCCTGACGGGCCAATTCTTCGGCCGCCTGCAAAGCCTTGTCGACCATAATTCCGCAGGCGATAATGGTACAGTCGTTCCCCTCGCGCAAGCGGATCCCCCGGCCTATCTCCCATGCCGGCATTTCCTCGTAAACAACCGGCACGGAGGAGCGTCCCAGGCGTAAATAGGCGGGACCGGAGTACTGGTAGAGCTGCAGTACGGCTTGCCGGGTACTGGGGCCATCACAGGGAACCACTACCAGCATGCCCGGAATCGAGCGCATAAGAGCGATGTCCTCCACCGACTGGTGAGAGCCTCCGTCCTCACCCACAGTTATTCCGGAGTGGGTGGCACAGACTTTTACATCCAGGCCGGAATAGGCAATGGAATTGCGCACCTGCTCAAAAGCCCGTCCGGTGGCAAAAATAGCGAAGGAGCTGGCAAAGACTTTTTTCCCGCAGGTAGCCAGACCAGCCGCCATCCCCATCATATTCTGCTCGGCAATCCCGGCATTGAAAAAGCGCTCCGGGAAAACCGCTTTAAAATCTGCCGTCTTGGTCGATTTGGAGAGGTCGGCATCCAGGACCACGACATCATCATGCGAGCGGCCCAATTCCACCAGTGCCTTTCCATAAGCATCCCGGGTGGCTTGCTTGTCCAATCTTCTTCCTCCTTGATTAAAAACTGATTACTGATTCTGCTGCAAAAAGTAATACTGTCCTGGTTTGGATGCATAAATATTCCGTC
>CAZLYH010000091.1:0-5607 GCA_964563775.1 uncultured Syntrophomonadaceae bacterium
TGCATATAGGAAAGTGCATAGAGAATGGAGCCGGGTTTTCCATCCACCATTACTTTTACGGGCTGGCCGTTCTTGTCTACCTGTCCCAGGCCCATTACGACAACTGCCAGTCCCATATCCACCTTGGCCAGAGTCTCAGAGATCTTCTGGGAACCCTCCTCCAGGGCCGCGATGTTGGCCGGGAAGGGCATGCTGCCCGTGGCCGTAGCCAGGTTGCCCCCATCCTGGAACACCTTGACATTGGCCGCCATTTTCTGCAGCTTGGGTTCAATATTCTGGCTTATAATCTGTTGCTGGGCTGCCGGTACTTGTTGTTTAAGATAATTGATGTCGTTGTAAAGGCTGGTAGCGGCCGAAGGCTCCTGAACGTCCTCCCCGGCAGTTCCAATGCTGGTTTCCATCAATCCCAGCACCATCCGCTGCAATTTCAGGGCGGGAATAACCTTGCCGTCCACATTGCTCTTCAGCAGTCCTACCGCTTCCTTGAGCCCGGGAGTGGCGCCGTTGGCGTCTGCTCCGGTGGCCTGGTTGAAGCTGTCGACATTAAAAGCGGGGTTGGAAATACCGAAGCGAACCATTTTCACCTTTTCCACCAGTGTGCCCAGTCCGCTGCTCACCTGGGTTAATCCGTTGCCAACCGCATTGAGACCAAACAGGATGGTGGCATCGGTGCCCTGGTTGCCTACACCTTGTTGGATCTGATCAAAACCATCATAAAGTTTGTAGAAGCTGTCTCGGATGGTAGGAATGTTATCCACTTCTGCAGTTGTTGGGACGATGGGAATTACAGCAATTTTAAAACTGGGCAATTGGATATTTTTGGCGTCTGCCTCCAAAACCGTATACTGTTTAGCCGGGAATTTGGGCGGTATCATGGGTACACTCCAGTTAACAGTAGAGATTCCTTTGGCATTTACAATTACGCCTTCCGGGCATTCGCCGGGCTTTCCGGGAGCAGAAATGTTGGTATAAATCTTGTTGTCAAATTCCCACCCTGACAGAGATACGACGTAAGGGGTATATACCATGCTTTCTTTTTGCATGGTTTTCCCCTTGGAATCAGTGAACTCCAGCATCTTGGTTTGCCCGGTTTTGTTTTCCAGACGGCAGACAATTTTCAGGCGTCCACTTTTACCCGCCAGTTGCGAGGGTTGAGTGGGATTACCGTTTAAATAGTACTCCAATTTTACTTCAACAGGCATTTTAATCCTGGATAATTCCTGCTTGTCGATTTCAGCCAGGTAATAAATATCTTTGAAGGCTTCCTGTCCTTTAACAGAGGCTTTTACACTAATATTGGTGCCTTTAGGCTGAACCGGTTCGGTGCTGTAAATATTGCGGATCGATGTAACGCGGTAGTTCATTCCATCCAGGATTTCTGCCGCTCCCCCTCCAGAGATGTGCAGGTTATTCAAAACTTCCAGTTTGTCAATACCATCATCTCCCAGGCTTACTAGAACCAGTTCGTTGTCCTGAATGGAAGCAGTACCATCGCCCCCAAAACTGGTACCGGCCGGTGCCAGTATCAGAGTCACAGCCAGTAACAATACCAGATAAGCCCTGGATTTCTTATGTTTCAGCAAACTCAATCCCCCCTTTCTACTTAACGGTTGGCTGCCATGGCAATCTTTATTACCAGCAGCGACATCACCAGGCCTACCAGCAAAGACACAATGACTCCCACCGCCGTAGGCAAAGCCAAGTTTGCCAGCAGGGTGGCATCACTGGTGTATACCGGGAAAATCGCAGCCAGGTAGGCTGCCCAGCCTAAAAACATGGCATCGATGCGCAACCCGGTAGTTGATAGTAAGACCAGTAGAAGAAGGGAAATGCCGGATACGATGGCAATGAAGAGCGTGTTCTCCGGCGGCAGCGGAGTTTTTTGGGCCAGGATAATGAGACCGGCCAAAGAAACCACCACCCCGATAAGGAGAGCCAGGCCCGTTTTAAAATAATCACCAAACGGACCGATGACTGCAAACATTGCCATGGAAACCGCCGCCATATAAAAGGCGCTGGCTCCCAAAACATCTTTGAATAAAACGAAAATTGCGAAAAATATGGCGACAATGAGACCCAAGCCAAAGGCTTTTTTCATAGATTCACCTCCTTTGAAACAGTTTTGCGTCTCTTGCTAGAAAGGAGAATACGCATATGGCTGGGTCCCCTGCTACGTCTTTACTGCGAAAACAGCGATCGCCCGTTGGGATAAGCACAACCAGGATAACCGCGACTATATAGATTGTTATGATAATAATTGACTGGAAATAACTGCTTCCAACCGGCCAACTTATAACTGATAAAGCCGGTTTTCGTCCAGAAATTTAATACCCTTTTCCTGAAAGGTGGTGCGTGCCTTCTCGGTATCTTCTACCTTGAATACCACCAGGGCATCATTTCCCGCAGTTCCCAGAAAAGCGTACAGGTATTCGATATTAAGATCGGTGGCGGCCATTTCTTCCAAAACACCGGCCAATCCACCTGGAGAATCCGGAACTTGTACGGCAATTACTTCGGTTTCACTCACCGTGAAACCACGCTCTTTGAGAATCCGGTAAGCCTTTTCAGGATCATTAACGATGACACGCAAGATACCAAAATCGGAAGTATCAGCAATAGACAGTGCCCGAATGTTTATGCCAGCATCCCCGAGCACCCGGGTGACATGAGAAAGACGCCCCGCTTTATTTTCCAGGAAAACAGAAATCTGTTTGGCCATGTTACCCCTCCTTAAATACTACGCTTGTCGATTACGCGTTTGGCTTTGCCTTCACTGCGTTCAATGGACTTGGGCTCAACCAGGCGGACTCGGACCGAAACTCCCAAGGCACTCTCCAGTTCTTTGCGAATATGGGCTCCGAGTTCTTCTAGTTTACGGACTTCATCACTGAATATCCGCTCTGACACCTCTACCTGAACTTCCAGTTCGTCCAGATTCCCTTTTCGTTCGACAATGAGGAGATAATAAGGCTCCACTCCGGGAATATCTAGCAGTACGCTTTCCACCATGGAAGGAAAGACGTTTACGCCCCGGATAATAACCATGTCGTCAGACCGCCCCAAAACCTTGGCCATACGCACGTGGGTTCTTCCACAGGCACACGGTTCGCAGGTCAGAGTAGTCAGATCCCGGGTCCGGTAACGAATGACAGGTAATGCTTCCTTGGTGATAGTGGTGATAACCAATTCACCCGGCTCCCCATAATCAACTGCCTCCCCGGTCACTGGGTCAACGACTTCGGCTATGAAATGATCTTCTGCTATGTGTAAACCGCTTTTCTGGCAACATTCAATAGCTACTCCCGGTCCGATTATTTCACTCAAACCGTAGATGTCAAAAGCATTAATATCGAGCTTGCTTTCAATCTCACGGCGCATGTTTTCCGACCAGGGTTCAGCTCCAAACACTCCCGATTTCAGTCGCAGGTCTGAGGGCGCAATCCCCATTTCCTGCATAACCTCACCCATAAAAAGGGCATAAGATGGGGTACAGGTCAAAACCGTAGTTCCAAAATCCTGCATTAACATAATCTGTCGTTTGGTATTACCTCCCGAACTGGGAATCACGGAGGCGCCAATTTTTTCGGCACCGTAATGAATACCCAGCCCACCAGTAAACAGACCGTAACCATAGGAATTCTGGATAACGGAATGCCGGCTGGCACCAGCACTAACCAGGGCCCGAGCCATCAGCTCCGCCCAGGTATCGATATCCCTCCGCGAGTAACCCACAACGGTGGGCTTACCAGTGGTCCCAGAAGAGGAGTGAATGCGAACCACTTCACTCATCGGCAGGGCAAATAACCCAAAGGGATAATTATCCCGCAAATCTTGCTTGGTGGTGAAGGGAAGTCGCCTGATATCCTCAAGGGCTTGAATATCGTCTGGTTTTATCCCGGCCTGGTCCATTTTCTCCTTGAAGGCCGGCACAAAGGCATAGACCCGATAGACTGTCTCTTTAAGCCTTCGCAACTGGAGCTTCTCCAGTTCCTGGCGCGGCATACATTCTTTTTCCTGATCCCAATAGGTCATTTACTTCTACCTCCTCTATGTGTTTTCCTGCAAATTGAGGAAATAATTACACCACTTTCCCAGTGGGCAAGCAGGGCACCCAGGGTTTTCTTTTTTACACAGATGTGCTCCCAGACCCACCAGCAGTGCATGATACTCATTGTAGAGCTTTGTATCGGACGGAATCCGTTCCTGCATGAATTGCTGCAAATCATGATAGCTAATTTTTTCACTAACCAGACCCAGCCGGGAAAAAATCCTGCGGGTGTAGGCATCGATCACGAAAATGTTTTTATTCCCTGCGTAAAGCAGTATTGAATCGGCTGTTTCCGGTCCTATCCCCCAGATAACCAGCAGTTCCTGTCGTAGTTCCGGCAGTGGTTGGATAAACATCTCATCCAGATTTCCACTATACCGCTCTACTATATATCCCACCAGGGCCTTAATTTTTTTGGCCTTTTGGCGGTGGTATAGAGCAGGTCTTATGGTTTCAGCCAGCACTTCTTCAGGAACCTCAACCAGCTTCTGTAGATCCAACAATCCGTCCGCCTTGAGGTTGTCAATGGCTCGGGTTACGTTCTTCCAGGCCACCGCCTGGGTAAGAACGGCCCCAACCATAATCTCCAGCCTGGTTTCACCCGGCCACCATCCCCTGGGCCCGAAGTAATTCAGCAAGGCCTCGTATATTTCCATAAGCCAACGGGTATCATCATTCACTATAAAACTCCTTGTGCGCTACTCTGATTTTAATTACCAACCCTCATGAAACCTGGACGCAAGCTCTTTCAACAGCCGAATAATCCGGAAATCCCCTTCGACTGCTTATGTTACCAGGTACAAAGCTGGGTGCCCGGGCTATTGAACATTCTCCAACATTTGGTTAATCACGAAGCTAGCCAGCAGAATTCCAGCGCTGGCAGGAACGAAAGCCATGCTGCCCAGTGCCCGGCGGTCGGAATTTCTTTCCGGTAACGGCTTCTCCAGCGAATATACTACGGGAAGTCTTCCGGTAATCTCTTCCTGGCGTAAGGCCTGGCGAATCTTGCGGGCCAGAGGGCACATGCTGGTTTCCCTTATGTCCCCTATACGCAATAGTTCCGGATGCAGCCTGCGAGCCGTTCCCATGGAACTGATAATTGGTATTCCGGCGCTTAGACAAGCTTTAATAAGGTGAATCTTTTCGGCGAGAGAATCGATGGCATCAATGACGAAATCTGGTCGTGGGGTGAGTATCTGCTCACTGTTAGCTGGATCATAACGGCAGGTGCAAATATTAATATGAGCCTCCGGGTTGATATCCCGAATACGTCGGGCAATGATTTCGGTCTTGTAGGAACCCAGGGTGGAAATCAATGCTGGAAGTTGCCGGTTCAAGTTGCTGGCTTCGATATGGTCATAGTCAACCAGGGTTATGTTCCCTACTGCGCTGCGGGCAATTGCTTCCGCCGCAAAGGAGCCCACGCCACCCAGTCCTATGATAAGCACATGACTGGCGGCCAAACGGTCCAGACCCTCCTGACCTATCAAGGCCTTGCTTCTCTGCCAGAACAACGGCTCCAATCCATGCCACCTCTGTAAACACACAAAAACCCAACC
>CAZLYH010000092.1:0-5401 GCA_964563775.1 uncultured Syntrophomonadaceae bacterium
CGTCCGCAGCCGATGAGGCCGATGTTGAGCATTTTAGTGATTCCTCCGTTTTTTGCACCTGACGGTAACTGATATTGGCTGGTTTTGCCTGACTTTATTCAAAGAATTTGCGGATGGTATTTACAATATAGTGTATCTGCTCCCGGGTTAGTTCGGGATCTATGGGAAGAGCCAGTACTCTATTGCAGGCCTGTTCTGACACCGGCAGGTCGCCGACATGGCAGCCCAGATCGGCAAAGCATTGCTGCAGGTGCAAAGGCAGCGGGTAATAGATGGCTGTACCAATGCCGCTGTCTTTCAGGTGTTGGGCTAATCTGTCTCGCTGGCCTGCTTCGATAACATATTGGTGGAAGACATGGCCTTCCAATATTTCGGGGGTCTTTATTGCTTCAACCAGGCCTGCGTCCTGAAAGGCTCCATTGTACATCATAGCTATATTTCGCCTTTTGTCGGTCCATTCCTGCAGGTATTTGAGTTTAATGTCGAGAATGGCGGCCTGGACTGTATCCAGGCGGCTGTTGTAGCCGATGATGCTGTGGTAGTATTTGGGATTGGAGCCATGTACGCGTAAGATGCGAATTTTTTCCGCTATTTCGTCGCTGTTGGTGACGATGGCTCCGCCATCGCCATAGCCCCCCAGGTTTTTGGAGGGGAAAAAGGAGAAGCAGCCGGTATGGCCGATGGTGCCGGCTTTCTGGGTTAGAGCTTTATCTGAGCTGGAACTACGGGAATCGGCCGGTTCATTTATTTCCCTACGGTCCGAAGTGATGAAGTCAGTCCCCGCAGTTGCTATATCTGCGTTGATGGCCTGGCAGGCATCTTCGACGACGTACAGGTTATGGCGGACGGCGAGAGACATGAGGTGCTGCATATCTACGGGGAGTCCGAAAATGTGCACCGGAATAATGGCCTTTATTTTTGCATCTTTTATCAGCAGGTCTTCGACCTGGTTAAGGTCCATGTTATAGGTATCGGGATTGATATCAACGAAGACGGGGGTAGCGCCCAGGCGGCTTACGGCGCTGGCGGTGGCGAAAAAGGTGAAGGTGGGGACGATGACCCGGTCGCCGGTGCCAATGCCCAGTGCGTGCAGGGACAGCAGTAATGCGTCGGAGCCCGAGGCAACACCAATGGCATGTTTTACGCCCAGAAATTCTTCCAGGTGCTGTTCAAACTGGCGTACCTGGGGGCCCATAATGTAGGCGCCGCTCTCCAGGACTTCCATTATGGACTGATTTATTTCATCCCGTAGTTTCCGGTACTGGCCCGAGAGGTCAAGCAGGTTTATAGTACGGGGTGCGTGGTCGGGGATCCGGGGTATTCCTTTAGTCATTTTGGCGTATACGTACTCCTTTGATTTGATTTTTTGAACCAACTTTTATGATTATTTCTGACTGGCCTCAGTTTTTACATCGTTTTGCTATGGTCAGTTTCATATCGGGCTTCGTCAGGCTATATTTTTTTCAAGGTATCTCTGCTATTTGCATGTCACTAACAGCGGTATAGCGTTTGTGGCAATGGTCGCAGTCAGCGGTGCCGAGGATGAAATCAAGTTTTTCCCCGCATTCACAGACCCAGCCCTGCAGGCGGGCGGGGTTGCCGTAGACCAGGGCATAGTCCGGTACATCGCGGCTGACGACGGCCCCGGCGCCTATAAATGCGTAGCTGCCGATGGTAATCCCGCAGACGATGGTGGCATTGGCACCGACGGAGGCGCCTTTTTTGATCCGGGTAGGTTTGAACTCTTCTTTGCGCTCGATGAAGGCGCGGGGGTTTATCACGTTGGTGAAGACCATGGAGGGTCCCAAAAACACTTCATCTTCACAGGTTACGCCGGTGTAAATGGAGACGTTGTTCTGGACTTTGACTCCGTTGCCCAGAACCACACCGGGGGAAATGACTACATTTTGGCCGATGTTGCAGCATTCCCCGATTTTACTGCCGCTCATAATGTGGCAGAAGTGCCAGATCTTCGTACCCGGGCCAATTTGAACGTCCTCATCAATGTATGAAGATTCATGTACAAAGTAGTCGGTCAATGGTTCTCTCCTCTGATTCCTGCCAGACTTCCAATTTATGATGACTCCTCACTCCTTACCTTACAACAAGGTTATCCTTTCCCGCCCGGTGGTGACGTTTTTGGTGGCGTTGCGGGTATCGAAAAGGCGCCGGGCCTGGTTGGCCAGCCACTGATAGTCGATGTTGCTGTGGCCGGTGGCGATGATCACCAGGTCGGCGGCGGAGACCAGGTCGGCGGTCAGGGGCAGGGAGTCCATTTTTAGGCCCGGTTCGTTCAAGACCGGGATGTAGGGGTCGTGATAACTGACGTTGACACCCTCGCGCTGCAACAGGCGGATGATCTCTATCGCCGGTGATTCGCGTTCGTCTTCGATGTCTTTTTTGTAAGCAACCCCCATGACCAGTACCCGGGCACCTTTGGAAGCGATGCCGGCCTGGTTAAGAATACGCAAAGCCTTGTCACGGACGAACTCGGGCATTTTTCGGTTTATTTCTCCGGCCAGGGAGATGAAATGGGTGCTGAAGTTCAATTCTTTGGCCTTCCATTCCAGATAGTGGGGGTCCAGGGGGATGCAGTGGCCGCCTACACCCGGGCCGGGGTAAAAGGGCATGATGCCAAAGGGTTTGGTAAAGGCGGCATCCAGAACCTCCCATACGTTCAGGTCCATGCGATCGCAGAGCAGGGTTATTTCATTTACCAGGGCGATGTTTACCGCCCGGAAGGTATTTTCAAAGACTTTGGCCAGCTCGGCGGCTTTGGCACAGGAGACAGGAACGATATGCTCAATGGTCTGTCCGTAAAAGGCCATGGCCACGTCCTGTGACTCCGGCCCCACCCCGCCGACGATTTTGTTGGTATTCTTGGTGGTATAGCGTTGATTACCGGGATCAACCCGTTCCGGCGAGTGGGCCAGGAAGAAGTCAATTTCCACTTTGAGACCGGAGGTTTCCAGGATGGGCTGCATTATTTCTTCGGTGGTACCGGGATAGGTGGTGGATTCCAGAGTAATCAGCTGCCCCGGGCGCAGGCGCGGAGCAATCTGGCGGGTTACTGATTCCACGTATTGCAGGTCGGGGGTCAGGTTGCGGGTAAGCGGAGTAGGAACGCAGATGACCAGCACATCAATTTCCGCTACCCTGGAAAAATCAGTTACCGCTTCAATTAATCCCTTTGCCACCAGTTCTTTAAGTTCTTCATCGTTTACATCCAGTATGTAATTCTCCCCGGCATTGATTTTGGCCGCTTTAGCCGGATTTTGTTCGATACCGGTTACATGGTAGCCTACTTTGGCTTTTTCCACGGCAAAGGGCAGTCCGACATAGCCCAGGCCCACCACGCCTACCCGGGCGGTTTTATTATGTATTCTGGTTATCAGTTCTTCTTTGCTGGTCACAATGACACTCCTTTAAGTTGTTGCCTTAATTTCTAAACAGCGCACCGGGTTTGCAACTCGAAGCCCCGGTTACGACTCCTGAAGTTGGCTGAAAGAATTTGTATTATCTAAACACTGGCCGTAACTACCTGTTGGGCAGTGGTTGGCCCGCTCTGGTACTCAGGCAGCAGCTGGCTGATCCAGTCCCGTACTTCGTCACCT
Source organism: uncultured Syntrophomonadaceae bacterium (assembly GCA_964563775.1). Taxonomy (GTDB): domain Bacteria; phylum Bacillota; class Syntrophomonadia; order Syntrophomonadales; family Syntrophomonadaceae; genus CAZLYH01. Next base: position 3,615 of record CAZLYH010000092.1, read on the forward strand.
GTGGTTAGACATGGGCCGGTCATCAAGGCGTTCACACAGCCTGTTATATCGGTTTTTGTTCCCGGTGGAGAGCCACTAATAAATATTCGGTCATGACGGGTCGCCATCCTTCTTTCTCCCCGGCTGAACAGTTCCTCATATAGTTTTTCTCCCGGCCTTATGCCGGTGAATTCAATCTTGATGTCTTTATCGGGCTGCAGGCCATGCAGGAAAATGAGGTCGCGGGCCAGGTCTACAATCTTAACCGGTTCACCCATATCCAGGACAAAGATTTCCCCTCCGCCCGCCATGGCTCCGGCCTGGATAACCAGCTGTACGGCTTCGGGAATGGTCATGAAGTAGCGGTTCATATCCGGGTGGGTTACGGTAACCGGTCCCCCCCGGGCGATCTGCTGCTCAAAGGTGGGTATGACACTGCCCCGGCTGCCCAGCACGTTGCCGAAGCGCACCGCGGCCAAGCGGGTGGAGCTGGTCTGGTTCAGTTCCTGTATCAGCAATTCAGCGATGCGTTTGGTAGCGCCCATAACGCTGGTGGGATTTACGGCTTTGTCGGTGGAGATAAATATGAATACTTCGGCTGCGTAGCGGTCGGCCAGATCGGCCAGGTTACGGGTGCCCACTACATTGTTTTTTACTGCCTCCACCGGGTTGCTCTCCATAAGCGGGACGTGTTTGTGCGCCGCGGCATGGAAGACTACCTGGGGATGCCAGCTTAGAAAGGTCTGTTCTAATTTTACGTGATCTTTCACATCGGTTAGTTCAGCGACGATGTTCAATTCCGGGTAGGTTCTCGTCAACTCCTGTTCGATGTCAAAAAGGTTGTTTTCACTGTAGTCCAGCAGGATTATCTGGCCAGGTTGGTAAGCACATACCTGACGGCAGAGTTCGGAGCCAATGGAGCCGCCCGCACCGGTGACCAATACGGATTTGTTGGTCAGGTAGAGGGCGATTTCGTCCAGGTTTAGCTGTAGCGGTTCCCGGCGCAGCAGATCTTCCAGCTGAATATCCCGGATCATTTCCCGGGGACGGAAGAATACGCCGGTTCCCTGGAAGGTACGCACCCGGGCCGGGGTGCTGCTGCATATTCCCACTATTTCCCGAATTACTTTCCCTTCGGCTGAGGGCATGGCGATGATGATTTCCTGAATATCATATTCTTCCACCAGATGGGGGATGTGGTGCCGATTACCCAAAACGGGAAAACCGTAGAGGGTCAGCTTTTGTTTTAACCGGGCATCGTCCACGAATCCTACCGGAGTCAGCTTCAAGGAGGGGTTGTTCATCAGTTCCCGGGCCAGCATGGCCCCGGCGTCGCCGGCCCCTATGATTAAGGCCCGCTGGCCTACGGCATGGGCCTCGGAAATAATGGAGTCCCGCAATACCCTCCAGCCCAGCCGGGAAGCGCCGATGATGGCAATTATGAGTATCCAGGCCAGGATGTAAACACTGCGGGGCAGATGGGGCAGAGGGATGGTATAGATACAGAAAACCAGGATCAGCATACTGGTGGTGGCTGCTTTGACAATACCGTACATTTCCCCCAGGCTGGCATACTGCCACATGCGATGGTAGAGCCGGAAGAAGTAGAGGCTGGCCAGGGTAATTATAGTGATCCAGGGAATCAGGGTCAGGAAAGCCTGCCCGAACTGGGGCTCGATCTGCCCATCAAAGCGCAGCACCAGGGCCAGGTATACGGATAGGTTTATCATGATGCTGTCCACCAGCATCATGAGGATTATGCGTATCCAGTAAAACATGGAGAAACCGCCTTATGTATATAAATTGGG
>CAZLYH010000093.1:0-5379 GCA_964563775.1 uncultured Syntrophomonadaceae bacterium
TTATGGATGTGCTTACCACTGACAATGAAATCGTCGACGTGGTGGAAATGCGACTGCAGGAAGAAAAGGTCCGCAATAAGATCGGGGTGCTGACCCGCCGGGAACGGCAGGTTATTGAGATGCGGTATGGCTTGTTTAGCGGGCTTAAGGAGACCCAGCGGGAAATCGCCAAAAAGCTGGGTATATCGCGCTCCTATGTGTCCCGTATCGAAAAGCGGGCACTGAAAAAGCTGATTAAGGAGATATCTCTGGAAGCCTGAGCTCCAGAATTTAGACAACCATAGGATCCGGCCCGGCAGTTCCTGGGAGCAGCTGGGCCGGTTTCTTTTGGCCTGTTTTGGGGAGGCACAATACTCTCGTAAGAACTGGCGATAAATAACCACAAATGGGGGGGGACCTCAAGTACGTGCGGATAAAAAGCGGGAAGGTCTTAATCGGGGAAGTTTTCCCAGGATGCGGATATGGTCCTCCAGGAATTCTTCATAAGTGATGGTCCCGGCTGCTACTTTGATAAAATCGGTAGCCAAATCTGGATAACGGGGTAAGACAAAGTTGATAATGCCCGGGTAACGGTAGAAGATTCGGGACAGGTAGATGGAGCCAGTCAGCTGCCTTCCCAGACTGTCTTGCACTCCTCTGCTGTAATCGGTGAGATCAGGCTGGGAACGATTTACTTGCTCGCCGATTACTTCTGCGGCCAACCGGGCACTCCAAAGGGCGGCATGGATTCCTTCTCCGGAGAAGGCGTCGGCCAGGCCAGCTGCATCGCCCAGGAGCAGGACTCGATCCCGGTGCAGGTCCCGGTCAGAAGATCCGATGGGAATCGGCCATCCTTTGTAGGGAGTGGCTTGTGCTATGGCAGCGAGGTTTTCATGTTCCAGCAAGCGCTTCAGGCCATCCCGGGGATGAGCACCGGGGCGATTGCGCTGGAAAGAACCCGCCCCCAGGGAAAGGTGGTCTTCCCGGGGAAATACCCAGGCATATCCCCCGGCAACCAGGCCGTAGTCTACTTTTATCGTTCCCCGGTAGGGTTGCATATCAGTGGGAGACAGGCTCAGGTGGGCCTCGATAGTAGTGGCGTAATTAGGGTTGGTGTTTAACCCCAGGCTGCGGGCTGCTACACTGGCTGCCCCGTCGGCCCCGGCGACAATAGCCGCTGACCAACCATGCTTCCCGGACTTAACCATGACCTGTTCACCAGACTGGCAGACTTTATCCACTCTGGTGTTCTCCCGTACGGTGGCTCCAGCTGCGCGGGCCTTCTCTACCAAAAAGGCATCGAATTCGGCCCGCTCCACGGTGTAAACCAGGGGCTCATCCAGATTAAGGACCAGCGGGTTGCCAAGACAGTATGTAAACTCAAACCGACTCACCCGGTCTTTAATAAGCGGGGTCAGCTCCAGGTCGCCCAGGACAGCCAAGGCTTTAGTGGTGAGCCCGCCCCCGCAGGGTTTATGCCGGGGTAGATGCTCTTTTTCCAGCAGCAAAACCTCCAGGCCCTGCCGGGCCAGCAGGTAGGCCAGGTATGCTCCCCCTGGCCCCGCGCCGATGACGATAACCTGATACATGATGATCCCTTACCTCCAGGTCTATGACTCCTTATATGCTATCTTTTGTCAGGGCCAATGTTTCATTCAGGCCTTCAGTTTTATAATGCCTGTAAAAATGTTTGGTTATGCAAGTTCACCCTTCCCAAGTAGGGCCGCTTATTATATGGTTAAGAAAAATTCATCAACCGATTTCGCGATAGAGGAAGTTCTGCTGACAGGGACATACTAGAAAAAAGGATTCTGATTAAAGTGCCGGTTTGATTGAGATATATGGGTTTACGGTAAAGCCTGGAAGGAGGCTGAATCATGGAACGCTTGTCACTCAAGGTGGAAGGTATGAATTGTGCCGCCTGTGCTGCCCGGATTGAAAAAGGGCTGGGGCAAATGCCGGGAGTTCAGAAGGCCAGTGTGAACTTTGCTACCGAGCAGGCCACAGTGGAATATGATACCGGGCAGGTAAAGGTTCCCGACCTGGTTCACAAAGTGGAAAAGCTGGGGTTTAGTGTGCCCACCGCAAGGGTCGAGTTAAAGATCGCGGGTATGTCCTGCGCCGCCTGCGTGGGCAGGGTGGAAAAAAGCCTGGGCCGGGTCCCCGGGGTAAAGGAAGTCGTGGTCAATCTGGCTACGGAAACGGCCTCGGTCACTTACTGGCCGGGGGAAGTTGACGCCTCTGACCTGGTGGCGGCCGTGGAGCGCACCGGTTATTCGGCCCGGCCGGTCTGTAATGGGGAACCGGAAACCGGTCCTGACCCGGAATTGATGCAGCGCCGGCGCTTGCTCTGGTTTGCAGTGATTCTATCCTTACCCTTTTTACTTATGATGGTGGCCGGAATTCTGAGGATTAGTCTGCCTCACTGGCTGATGGCGCCTCTTACCCAGATTATTCTGGCCTCGCTGGTGCAATTTATTGCTGGTGCCCCTTTTTACAAGGGGGCCTGGCACGCCTTGCGCAATGGCAGTGCCAATATGGACGTCCTGGTGGCCCTGGGAACCAGTGCTGCCTACTTTTACAGCCTGGTGGCAGTCCTGGTTCTCCGCTCAGCTCACCTCTATTTTGAGGTCAGTGCTATTCTTATTACCCTGATTCTGCTGGGGAAATATTTGGAGGCTCTGGCCAAGGGACGTACCTCGGAGGCCATTCGCAAACTGATTGGCCTGCAGCCGCGTACGGCGCGGGTGGTGCGTTCTGGTGCAGAAATGGAGGTTCCTATTGCGGAAGTAAGTGTGGGGGACATTGTCCTGGTGCGACCCGGGGAACGCATCCCCGTTGACGGCGAGGTTCGGGAAGGCTTCTCCGCGGTGGACGAATCCATGCTGACCGGGGAAAGCCTGCCTGTGGATAAAGAGCCCGGGGATACGGTCACCGGAGCTACAGTCAACAAGTTTGGCAGCCTTAAGGTAGAGGCGACCCGGGTGGGAAAGGACTCGGTCCTGGCGCAAATTGTGCGGGTGGTGCAGGAGGCGCAGGGCTCCAAGGCCCCTATTCAGCGCCTGGCCGATGTAGTGGCAGGCTACTTTGTGCCGGTAGTCATTGTTATAGCTATAGCAACATTTGCTTACTGGTTTTGGTGGGGGCTCCCGGGCAACCTGTCCCGCTCACTTTTAAACGCCACGGCGGTACTGGTAATCGCCTGTCCCTGTGCCATGGGCCTGGCTACCCCTACTTCAATAATGGTCGGAACCGGGCGCGGCGCTGAAGCCGGCATCCTCATTCGGGGGGGCGAACATCTGGAGAGGGCTCATGCCATTGATACGGTAGTACTGGACAAGACCGGTACCATTACCCGGGGACAACCTGATTTAACCAGCTTTCTGGCAGCTCCGCAATTTGCCGGACGGGAAGACGAACTACTGAGCCTGGTGGCCCAGGTGGAGAGAATGTCGGAACACCCGGTAGCCCAGGCAATTGTACGGGGGGCCGAGGAACGGCTCCCGCAAATTCCTGCGGCAGAGGCCCGGGATTTTCAGGCCATTCCCGGTCAGGGGATTGTCGCGACAGTGGGCGGGCAGGAGATTCTAGTAGGCAGCAGGCGTCTGCTTGCCAGCCGGGGCATTGATTTTACGCCACTTGACAAGGAAATTGAGGAGCTGGAACAGCAGGGCAATACCACGGTTATGTTGGCCATGGGCCAAAAACTGGCCGCCTTGATAGGGGTGGCCGACACCGTCAAGGAGCATTCCCGGGAGGCCGTAAAAGAGCTGCAGCAGCTGGGTATTGAAGTTTGGATGATTTCCGGGGACAATTTTAAAACCGCGCGGGCCATAGCTGGTCAGGTGGGAATTGAAAATATCCTGGCCGAGGTTTTGCCTGAAGACAAGGCCCGGGAAATCCAGAGGCTGCATCAGCAGGGCAAAGTGGTGGCCATGGTTGGGGATGGTATTAACGATGCTCCCGCCCTGGCCAGTGCCGATGTGGGCATTGCCATGGGGACCGGTACGGACATAGCCATGGAAGCTGCTGACATTACTCTGATGGGCGGGGACCTGCGCCAGATTGCCACTGCCATCCGCTTGAGCCGGGCTACGCTGCGTAACATAAAGCAGAACCTTTTTTGGGCTTTCATATACAACACGGTGGGCATTCCGGTAGCGGCTGCGGGGTTGCTTAATCCGGTTTTCGCCGGTGCGGCCATGGCCTTAAGCTCGGTCTCGGTGGTTACCAATGCTCTACGGCTTAAGCGAGTGCGTTTGGCGTAATTACAAAAGCGGAAACAGTTTAGAACTTGCGCGAAAAAACCGGCCGGCCGGGTGCATAACCGGCCGGCCGGTTTTTCCTAACTCAAGCGCCGGCCTCGGCCTCCAGAGCTTTCTGCAGGGCGGCTTTTCCGCGGGACAGGGCAACCAGAACCAGGACCAGGCTGACCACGGCCAGCCCGAGATAAAGGTTGAAGGCGGGCAGGTAGCTGCCGGTACTGTCATAGATGAAACCGGATAAGGGCATGCCCACCGCATTGCCCAGGGTATGGAAAACATTTAAAGACCCGAAAACAACACCAAAGTGCTTGGGACCAAACATCTCCACGGACAGCAAAGGGTTGGGCACCGTCATTATAGCGTTGGCGAAGCCAAAAATAATGCCGAAGAGAATAGCCAGTTTCGGATTCCCGCAGAGGAATAATGCCAGAATAGCAACAATGTATACCGAGAAGATGTAAATCATACCGGTACGTGCTCCAAAGCGATCGAAAATCGAACCCAGCACCAGTTTGCCGATAATCAAAACTCCCATGAACAGAGAGACGATAAAGGCACCAAAGGAGGGTGAATGACCTATATCAGTTAAATAGGCAGGGATATGCAGTTGAATGCCCATATTCATGGTAGCGACCAGGAACAATACCAGGCCCAGTATCCAGAATCCCGGTGTTTTAAAGGCCTGGGAGAGGGACATGCCGGGGAGGTCTTCCGGGGTTGTTTCCGCTTCGCCGGCCTCAGCACCAAAGGCAACCAGGCCTTTCTCGGAGGGATGGCGGCGGACTACAAAGATGGAGATAGGTATGGTAGTCAGTCCCAGGATAATGCCCAGTACTATATAGGCATTCTGCCAGCCGTAATTCATTATTAGCCAGTTGGTAAAGGGAGCGAAAACCAGGCCCCCGAAGCCGCTTCCTGTCAGTGCAATACTCAGGGCCAGTCCGCGTTTTTCCTTGAACCAGTTGGTAATCATCATGGACACTGGCATCATATGGGTTCCCGCACCACCGACTCCTACGAAAATGGAACAGATGTAAAAATGCATAAGGTCAGTACAACGGGAATACATAAGAAAGCCAACCGTGAGCATGGTTGTGAAAATGGTCATGAGCACCCGCATATTGTACTTGCTCAT
>CAZLYH010000094.1:0-5215 GCA_964563775.1 uncultured Syntrophomonadaceae bacterium
TAAACTGATGTTAAGATAGTTAAATAAAAGACATAGGAGTATTCGATTTATGGAGATAAACAAGCAGGTTCTAGTTGTAGGGGGAGGGGCCGCGGGAATGACAGCTGCTATTTCTGCCCGCAGACTGGGCGCTGATGTTACCATACTGGAGAAAAATCCGCGGGTAGGCAAGAAAATACTGGCTACCGGAAATGGACGCTGTAATTTCACTAATATAAATACCGATGTAGGGTATTATCACGGCAACAACCCTAAATTTACTTACAGTGCCTTATCAAACTTCACCGTGGATGATACCATTAGATTTTTTGAGAAATTAGGGATTGCTCATAAAGTGGAGGATTTTGGCAAGGTCTTTCCCATGTCTGACCAGGCTTCCAGTGTTCTGGATGTTTTTCTATATGAATTAAACCAGCTGGGAGTTAATACTGTTTGTGATGCCAATGTAAAAGATATCAGGAAAAATGACAAATTTTTAATAGAGTTGGAAGACGGAAAAGTATATCAGGGGGATAGGGTCATCATTACTACCGGTGGCAAAGCTATGCCTTCCAGTGGTTCCGATGGAAGTGGCTATGATTTAGCAGCCCGGCTGGGACATACTATTATAGATATTTTTCCGGCTTTAGTGCAATTAAAGCTGGAGGGACCTTTTTTTAAACGCCTTGATGGCGTCAAATTTGTAGGGACGGCTGAAATTATACATAACAATATACCTGTGGCTAAAGACCGGGGAGATATTCTGTTTACCAATTACGGAGTATCAGGACCACCCATTTTACAGATAAGCCGGAAAGCGGGAGAACTATTAAATGCAGGTCAGGAAGTATATTTAAAAATAACTATCATGGATATGATGCCGAAAGAAGAGTTAAGAACATTTTTGAAAAAACGCTGGCAAATAAGTTCCTCAAAGCCGCTTGACTTCAGCCTGGTGGGCTTTATAAATAAAAGGTTGATTCCGGTAGTGTTAATGGAAGCGGGTATTAATGATGCCGGGCGACCGGTGGCCAGTTTATCCGCCAAAGAGCAGGAGAGGATAATAGATATTTTGACTGATTGGCGATTTAAGATCAGGGGAACCAGGAGTTGGCCCAGTGCCCAGGTAACCGCAGGTGGTGTGGATACCAGGGAAATAAATCAAGATACTATGGAATCCAAATTGGTTAAAGGACTGTTTTTCGCCGGTGAGATTATAGATATAGATGGACAGTGTGGCGGTTTTAATCTGCAGTGGGCCTGGTCATCCGGACATATAGCAGGACAAAATGCGGCCCTGTGATTTTCTGTTAAGTAGGAGGTAAACATGCTCAGGCTTTCCGATTTAAAAATAGGAATAGATAAAGCTGCCGATGCTGAAACCGAAAGACAGGCTTTACGAAAACTAGTCTTATCCCAACTCAAAATCAGTGATAAGGAACTGATTGATTTTCAAATATTTAAGAAATCCATTGATGCCCGGAAAAAAGATAAGCTACTTTTCATATATACGGTAGATGTTAAGATTCACAATGAAACGCGCATATTGGGAAAACATAGTTCCAAAGAAATAATGCCTGCTCCCGATTTATCTTATAAAGGTGTGCCATTTGGAACTGAGGACATGGCTGAACGACCGCTGGTAATTGGTATGGGACCGGCAGGCCTTTTTGCCGGGCTGCTCCTAGCCCGGAATGGTTATAATCCCATCATCCTCGAAAGGGGAGAAGATGTGGAAACCAGAACTAAAAAGGTAAATAAATTTTGGCACCGGGGTCTGCTGGATACTGAAAGTAATGTTCAGTTTGGTGAAGGTGGAGCAGGAACATTTTCCGATGGCAAACTTACTACATTAATTAACGACCGGAGATGTCGCAATGTATTGGAGGAGTTTATTAAAGCCGGTGCGCCGCCGGAAATATTATATAAGAGTAAACCCCATGTAGGAACAGATATACTCAAGACGGTAGTTAAAAACATAAGGCAAGAGATTATTACTCACGGCGGGGAAGTGAGATTTAAAGCTAAAGTAACGGATTTTATTATAAAGGATGGAAATGTAAAAGGCGTTGTCATCAATGATAATGAGGAACTGCGCTGCCAGGTTGTTTTGCTGGCAATCGGTCATAGTGCCCGCGATACTTATGAGGTGCTGTTGCACCGGGGTATAGCTATGAGCCAAAAACCTTTTTCTATCGGGGTTAGAATGGAGCACCCCCAGGAATTTATTGATAAGGCCCAATATGGTGATGCGGCCGGACATCCTGGACTGGGTGCCGCTGATTATAAGCTGGTCTATCATTCGCCTAATGGCAGGTCAGCTTATACTTTTTGTATGTGTCCCGGTGGTTATGTAGTAGCTGCGGCTTCAGAAGAACAAGGGGTTGTTACCAATGGTATGAGTCAATCACAAAGAGATGGGAATAATGCCAATGCCGCTATACTGGTAGGGGTTAAACCGGCCGATTATAATAGTCCCCATCCTCTGGCCGGTATTGAATTCCAAAGAAAGTGGGAAAGGCTGGCTTATCAAATAGCCGGAGAAAACTACCAGGCTCCGGTGCAACTGACCGGGGACTTTCTGGCCGACCAGCCTAGTAATCGGTGGGGCAGGGTGCAGCCTACCTACCAACCGGGAGTTGTATTCGCCCCGCTTAAGGATTGCCTGCCGCATTATGTTATAGCAACGCTAAAAGAAGCAATAATGTATTTTGATACCAGAATTAAAGGCTTTGCCATGCCGGATAGTATTTTGACCGGGGTTGAAACCAGAAGCTCTGCACCGGTCAGAATCAATAGAGATGAAAGTTCTCAATCAAACATCCAGGGTTTGTATCCTATGGGAGAAGGAGCAGGTTATGCTGGAGGTATAATGTCATCTGCAGTCGATGGCATCAAAACGGCGGAAAAAATCATGCTAAAGTATGCACCCTGGCAATGAAGAGCCAGTAAGCAGGCATGGGGACGGTTCTTTTGCCTGTACTTTTGCCTAGAAAATGCATTCCCACCATTTACGCCCCCTGCCTCCAATGTTAGGAATTTCCTCAAAAGTTATCCTGGTAATAACCATTATAAACCAGAAAACAGTATAATATTACTAATTCCAATGCCAGATAGGGTTGCGGTAAAATCATAAAATCACCGTCACTGATTCGGAACGACACAGGGGTCGTTCCCTACATTTCTATATTATTGCACATTTTGGACAAAAAGCGAGGTGCATATGGAGCGTTTGGACCACTTTGTTAGGGGTACCTTTATGCCGGGTGCCTCACTTTTACAACCTTGTTGTTGTCTTAATCGTTAAGGGGTGATTGGTGATGAACCTTCCGAAAATAAGGCCCTTTATTGATGGTGATGTAGAGGCATTGCAGAAGCTTATCTACAATACTATAAATGAGTCCTACAAGGGTTTTTACGGCCCCCACTCCATTCGATACTTCAAGGAGTACCATTCCCGCAGCAAAATTCTGGCCGATGCCGGGGAGGGATACACCGTGGTTGTCGAATTAAATGAACGGATTGTGGGAACCGGGACTGTATGCGGTACCAATATACGCAGGGTTTTTATTTCACCCGCGTTTCAGGGCCGGGGTTGGGGGCGTATGGTGATGGAAGCTTTGGAGAAAAACGCTTTATCGCAGGGCCTTAACCATTTAAATCTCCACGCTTCATTGCCTTCCCAGGTATTCTACCGGCATCTTGGCTATCGGACGAAGGAAGAAGGGTTTATCCAGGTGAGCCCGGATGAAAGGCTGGATTACTTCTATATGGAAAAGACCTTAAATCGTAGCTTGACACGCGATAGCGAAACCATTTCCTTGTCAGGGGAGCAGATGGTGATAAGAAAGGCCCAACCAGTCGATGCTTCAGCCATGGCCAGGATCAATGTTGCCACCTGGCGCGACAGTTACGGACAATTCCTGCCCCAACAGCTGCTGGAGGAACTCTCCTGTTCGCAGAAACAGGCCGAGATCGAGGATTATTTTGCCCGCTGGGAGGAAAACCAGGCCGTGGCGTTTGTCGCTGTAAACCAAAGCGAAGAAATTATAGCATTTATCATGGCGGGGAAAAATCGGAATGGAGATCCGGGATATATGGGCGAGATCTATAACCTGCATGTAGAGCCGGCTTTTCAGAGCCAGGGAATCGGGCGCTGCCTGGTGACCAGGGTCAGTGAGGTCTTTCGGCAGAGAGGCTGGCCTACCATGATGGTCTGGGCTTTAGCGGAAAACCCCGGTCGGCGCTTTTATGAGAAGCTGGGCGGGCGCATTATCGCCCGGGCTGTCGATGAATACCGAGGTTTTGCAGCTCCCGTTATTGCGTATGGTTGGCATGAAGAGAAGGTGCAATTGTAGCCGAAAAGTAAAGTGCTGCAATGAATTTTTCCGTCCCTGTATAAATAGGGCACATATGGTTCGTCACTCATGATGCAGTAAAAAGTAAAGAACGGGAAGGGTTTATGGAAATGCAGCGGTAGCCATTTTTAGCACCTGAGGGTGTCCACCCGATTCCAGCGCTACTTTATTTGGACCACAAGGATTTTAGTGTAATTGACAACCCTGCAAAATCCGGATGCTGTACAACCTCTTCGTCCATACCGGAGGCAATCAGGGCGTATACGCCATCACGCCAGGCAAAGCATTCCAGGGTTTTCTCCTGTGGATCAACCAGCCAATAATGTTGTACCTGAAACTTCTGGTAGATCCCCATTTTCTGCAGCCGGTCTTTTCGTCCGCTGGAAGGAGATATAATCTCAACCACCAACCTTGGCGCCCCGTCAATCCGGGTATCTTTCACCAGCTGTTTTTGCTGTTCACCTGATACATAAAATAGATCGGGCTGGACTACGTTGAAGTCGAGCAGGGTAACATCCAGGGGAGCATTAAAGATCTCCCCTTCAGGCTCAACCTCTGCAAAGTAATCTTCCAGAATTCTTTGCAGCTTGCGGGAAGCACGCTGGTGGATAACATTGGGCGACGGTTCTTTAATCAACATACCATCAAGTATCTCAAAACGATAGCCTGGTTCTTCCGGTATAGCCAGGTAGTCCTGGTAAGTCAGTTTCTTAGCGGGTTTGGTTTCATACGGAATGATATTTTCCCTAACCATGTCACCACCAAGTGCTTTGATTACATCATCCAGCTTATACCGGTATTGTCTGCTGCCCAGTTCAACGCAGGGTATTTTGTTCTCTCTGGTATATCTCCAAATCGTTTCCACCGATAGATCCAGG
>CAZLYH010000095.1:0-5202 GCA_964563775.1 uncultured Syntrophomonadaceae bacterium
GATAGTATCATTTGCTCATAATCAGCATTTACTCTGCATTTTTTTAATCTTCGCATTTCAACCAGCCATTGAATCTCTTCATCCTTAAGCTGAGAGAACAGTACCCGATTCAAATCATCTATTACCTTATTATGGGAATTATAAGCCTGTTCCGGCTGTTTATAACCGGGTTGTTGCTCAAGAATAAACAACGTTTTCTGGAAAAGCGCATAATAATACCTGCTCACGGCTACATCAAAGTAGCCCTGATTTTCTGCCCATGCGCCAGCTTCATGATTATGCCTTGCTTTCACCAGCAGGCTGTTGACGGCTATATTCATATATTATGTATTCCTCACCGTTGTGTTAAACAATAATCCGAACCATTCTTTAGTAAAAGGTTACAAAACCATCTACACAGCCTTTTCTTAAAACAATGCCACATTTAGAGTTCAAACCTAGAATTAAATATGTAATATCCGACAATGGACTAAAAAGGGAGGCAAGAGTCATAAGCCCCTGCCTCTATATGTTTTCATTTTACTAAATATCGATACAAAATACGCTTAATTTAAATACTTGATAAATCCTATAATAAAAACTATTATACCAATCTTAATGTTAATATTAATGTTCATTTTTATACTAAATTGTACCAGAAACATTCCCTCCTTTCTTTTTTTAGCGAAAAGAGTCCAAATATTCAGTTTTGTGTAGAAAAATTACCTCAAATTCAAAAAAACACCACCTCCGGTAACAGCTTAGCATATTCCGTAGCCAATGTCTTTATATTTCAACACGTATTTAGCTACCTGTCCGGTCCGTGAAAGCTACCTGTCCTGGAATAACAGCGCCAGACACAGGGGGACGGTTCGAGACTACTAAAAAAGTACCCTTTGAATGTCATTTTCGTCTATAAGGAAAAAGTCTACTATCAGAGATTGCCATTAATACGACTTTCCAGAGAACGCCTTTTATTGGTGTAAAGCCCTGGATTAACAATTTCACGACTTTTTCAGTGGTCTCATAACGTCCCGGTGTAACAAAAGCCCGGCCTGATAGACAGGCCGGGCTTTTGGTTGCCAGCGGTGTCTTTAGGGGCAGAAGCAAAAAGAACGCCCCCCTGCTTCCTTAGGGGCGGATGGTTACCCGCCTTTTCTGGGCTGCGCCGGGGACCCGGTATACTACGGAGCTGACTGGCTGGCCGGCCCGGATGGTGATTTTACGGGGTCCTTTTCTTTGCACATGGTTGGCAATCATGGCAAACATGTTGTACTCATCCAGCACCCGTTGCCGGGCCTGGTTTATTTTGGGCAGCGAGGCTTCATACTGCCCGCTGTTGATGCATCTCTCAATGGTTTGGATGGCCTGCCCGGGATTATTGATGTCGATGCGGCTGAAGGACCCTGCCGGGAAGTACTGTTCCAGATTAGGGCAGCCGTAATAGATGGGGTAGGCCCCGGCCAGATAGGCATCGCCCAGTTTTTCGGTCCAGTAGTGGGACAGATAGCTGTTTTCAATGGCCACATGGTACTTAAAGTCGGCAATGGCATCCCATTTGTCAGCCACTTCGTTGATCCCTTTGCCGTAAACAGCTATCTGGTCGCCAAAATGGCTTTGCAAGGCACGGACAAAATCCAGCCGGCGGCGGTGCCCGGAAGTGAAGGTTTTATCAGAACTGATCACGGAAATCAGCCTTTTCTTGTCAAAATGCTGCTGGGCTTTGAAATCATCATAGGTGCGGGTAATAATGCTCTCCCGGTTTTCTACGCTGGTGATAATCCGGCCCACATGCCAGTTCAGAGCCGGGTGGGTATAAATGATGCGGGGATGCGGCAGATTGCGGTGAAAGGTCATCAAGGTGCCAAACTGGCGTATGAAGGCAGCATCGTAACCCCGGATGTCGGGCGGCTCAGCAGTAACCAAAATGGTGTTTTGCGGCGGGCACAAGGTACTTTCACTCTGCAAAACTCCGTTGAAAACCACCCAGTAATCACATTCATCAACCGGCTGGTTGACAAAGAAGCGGCACTGACCCCAGATACCCGAAGATCCCGGGGTCTGCCGCAATATGGGCTCATAGGGGAAATCGGTACTTATTTTCACTTTAATCATACTGGTGAACCTCCCATTGGGGGGCAAGGTCCCAAACACCCTGCCGCAGACCCTTTTTATCCTTCGGGGCGCCCGCCTTGCCCTGGCTCTTTCCGGGCCAGGTTTTGCAGGTACCAATTGTAGGTAGCAGCGATGCCCTGTTCCAGGGGGATACGACTTTTCCAGCCCCGTAAATGCAGACGGCTGGTATCAAGAAGTTTCCGCGGTGTGCCATCAGGAAGTGTCGGGTCATAGACAATCTCCCCCTCAAAGCCCACCGTTTTGCCGATAATGACTGCCAGTTCTGCTATAGTTACCTCCTGTCCGGTTCCCACATTGATAATGTCTTCTTCGTCATAGTGCTCCATCAGGAAAAGACAGGCCTCGGCCAAATCGTCCACATGGAGAAATTCCCGCCGCGGTCGCCCGCTGCCCCAGACCATCACACTGCGGGCACCGGAACTCTTTGCTTCATGGAATTTTCCAAGCAGAGCCGGCACCACATGCGAGCTTTCCCAATCAAAATTGTCCCCTGGCCCATAGAGATTGGTGGGCATGGCAACAATAAAATTACACCCGTACTGGCGCCGATAGGCCTGGCACATCTCTACCCCGGCAATCTTGGCGATAGCGTAGGCTTGGTTGCTTTTTTCCAGAGCGCCGGTCAGAAGGTATTCCTCCCGCAGGGGTTGGGGGGCCAGACGAGGGTAGATGCAGGAGGAACCCAGAAACAGCAGCTTACGTACCCCAAAACGGTAGGCAGCGTCCAGTACCTGGGTCTGAATCAGCAGGTTGTCACGAATAAACTCTGCCGGGAAAGCCTGGTTGGCAGCTATTCCTCCTACCCGGGCTGCCGCCAGAAAAACATAATCAGGTCGCTCCTGCCGGAAAAACGCTTCGACGGGTTCCTGGCGGGTAAGATCCAGCTCTTCCCGGGAACGGGTAAGAATGTTTTGATACCCCTGGGCCTGCAGACAGCGAAGCAACGCCGATCCTACCAGGCCCTGATGGCCAGCCACAAAAATGACTGATTGTTTATCCATTGCCTGCCCCCCTTGGAATGACCCGGTGACCGGCATCACGCAGGGTCTTCTCCTGCCGGGCCATTTCCAGGTCATGATCCAGCATCATCTTCACCAGTTCCTTAAAACTTACCCGCGGCCTCCAGCCCAGCTTTTCCCGTGCCTTGCTGGCATCCCCCAATAAAGAGTCAACCTCCGCCGGGCGGAAATAACGGGGATCAATCTGCACGTAATCCTTCCAATTTAAACCCAGCAGCTGGAACACCTCATGGAGAAACTCTTCTACCGAGTAGGACTCCCCGGTCGCAATCACGTAATCATCCGGTTTATCCTCCTGCAGCATCATCCACATGGCTTCCACATAATCACCGGCATAACCCCAATCCCGGCGGGCGGCCAGGTTGCCCAGATAAAGCCTATCCTGCAGGCCGAGCGCGATACGGGCTGCTGCCCGGGTGATCTTACGGGTAACAAATGTTTCCCCCCGGCGCGGGGACTCGTGGTTGAACAGTATTCCATTGGCCACATACATTCCGTAAGCCTCCCGATAATTCACCCCGAACCAGAAGGCCGCCACCTTGGCCACCGCATAGGGACTGCGGGGGTAAAAAGGGGTAACCTCACTCTGGGGAGGAGGAGAGGCGCCAAACATCTCCGACGAACCGGCCTGGTAAACGCGGACACTCTGCCCGCAACTATCCATGTAATCCCGCAGAGCCTCCAACAGGCGCAAAGTTCCGGTAGCCACAGCGTCAGCCGTATATTCGGGCTGTTCAAAGGAGACCTTGACATGCGACTGGGCGGCCAGGTTATAAACCTCTGCGGGTTTTACCTTTTGCAGCACCCGGCGTAAACCGGTGCCGTCAGTAAGGTCCCCATAATGAAGAAAAAGGGCCGCCTGGGAGTCGTGCGGGTCCAGGTAGAGATGATCGATACGTTCGGTATTGAAGGTGGAACTGCGGCGTACCAGGCCATGGACCTCATAGCCCCGGGAAATTAGGAGTTCCGCCAGGTAAGAACCATCCTGGCCGGTAATTCCAGTAATCAAAGCCTTCTTTTTTTGTCTTTTTTCTGGCAGGTTCACAGCAACCATCCTTTAATTGGAGAAACCCTACATGACAACGGTGGTGGGGGTGATATAGTCGTCGGTATACATAACCGGCTGGCAATAGCGCAGGTATTCCTCCTCCTCCACCTGCCAGGTATGGCTCTCCCGGTCACTTCTGCGGATATAGACATAGTTGAAGCGGTCGGTGGAGTAGATGGGAATTCCCTGGCGAACACACTCTTCCATGAAGCCATTATCCTCGCCCTGGTTGCGGCTGGGGAAACGTACCCGGTCAAAAACGGATTTGCGTACCACCATGGTGGCCCCGGCCACACCCTGGGAGTAACGGTTATCCCCGTCCGGTATGGCGATGGCCAGCAGATTACGGCTCTCGAAGTAAACGTAAATGCTGCACTTGCCCACTACCCCGGCATGGGTCTGGGAAAAGGCCGACATGGAAGCAGCCAGGTAATGGGGAGCGTAATAATCATCATCGTCGAACCGGGCCAGATAATCATAGCGGGCCTGGTCCACAGCGAAATTAAGGCAATCACCCAGGGTCAGATGAGCATCCAACTGGAAAACACGAATGTCCGGGTAGGCTGCGACCCGCGCCTGCCATTCCCCCAGGTCCATTCCTTCACCATTCAGCACAATTATTAACTCGCGGCGTCCATAGGTCTGACGCAGGTAATTGGCCAGCACCTGCTCCATACTGTGCGGACGATGGGTGCAGGTTATCACCGATACCCCTGGAGTAACCAGTTCCACCCCTCCCCCCTGGTTGACCCGGAATGCCACCCGGTGGCGGCGAAAACCCACCCCGGTTTGAACGGAAGAGGCACCGGCGGCATTGGCATTGGTATTAACCCGGACTGGGCGGGACCGAACGATGCGGACAGTAACTGGTTTGTATTGCGTGTTCATCTCTTGCCCCCTTCCTGTCAATGAATTTTCAACATTGTTCTCATAGCACTATATTGAAAACTCCTGTTTTTGGTTACTAAGTATGTCAGTCAAGGGACAAAAGAACCGTTTTGAAACCGTTGCAAAAGTAAT
>CAZLYH010000096.1:0-4951 GCA_964563775.1 uncultured Syntrophomonadaceae bacterium
TTAATTCCTGTGTAATCAACCGTACCGCTATTGGTGAGTGGAGTGTTATCGGGGCGGGGGCCACGGTGGTAAAGGACATTCCTGCGTACTCACTGGCGGTGGGGGTGCCGGCGCGGGTTATAAAAAGTTATACCCCGGCTTGACACAAGTATATTGATTCGATTTCCATTCGGGAAAGCTGTGTCTTGGTACGGTGATTCCGGGGACATTCCTTACTAAAGGAAATGTCTTAAACGTAATAGTTGTCTACTAGGGGACGCATGCATATTATCTGCATAGAATTCGGGGAAGGTGTGTCCCCGTACCTTTTATTAGGAGGAGCACCATGAAATCTGTACGCAGTAATAGAATCTATCTTTCTCCCCCCCATATGAGCGGCCGGGAGGAAGAATACATAAGAGAAGCCTTTGCGAGTAATTGGATCGCGCCGCTGGGGCCGCATGTACAGGCCTTTGAAGAGGAAGTGGCCGCTTATTGCGGAGCCCGGGGAGCCCTGGCCGTCAGTTCGGGAACGGCGGCTATTCATTTGGCTTTGCGGCTGCTGGGCGTAAGTCAGGGGGATTATGTTTTTTGCTCATCGCTTACCTTCATTGCCAGTGTAAACCCCATCCTCTACCTGGGAGCCGTACCTGTATTTATCGATGCCGAACCGGAGAGCTGGAATATGTCACCACAGGCGCTGGAAAAGGCTTTTGAGTGGGCCGGGAGTAAAGGGATAAGCCCCAAAGCGGTTGTTATCGCTGATCTTTACGGACAGAGTGCGGATTATGATCCGCTGCGGGCCATCTGCCGGCGGTACGGGGTGCCGGTGGTGGAGGATGCCGCCGAGGCGATGGGAGCGACTTATCGCGGAAAAGCTTGCGGGAGCTGTGGGGATTTTGGCGTATTTTCCTATAATGGCAACAAGATAATAACCACTTCCGGAGGCGGAATGCTGGTTTCAAATGATTTAGAGGCTTTGGCCAAAGGGCTCTTCTGGGCGACTCAGGCCCGGGATCCTGCCCCCTGGTACCAGCACTCGGAGATGGGCTACAACTACCGGATGAGCAACATTGTAGCGGCCATTGGCCGGGGGCAGCTGCAGGTGCTGGAGGAGCGGGTTGCGGCCCGCCGGGATGTTTTTCAACGCTACCGGGAGGCCCTGGAGGACATACCCGGGGTGGGTTTTATGCCGGAGGCCGGGTATGGGCGGTGTAACCACTGGCTGACGGTAATGACCCTGGACCCGGCCCTTTGCCGGGTGAAGCCTATGCAGGTTATCGAAGCCCTGGCGGCAGAGAATATCGAATCCCGCCCGGTATGGAAGCCGATGCATTTACAGCCCTTGTTCGCGGGGTGCCAATATTTTACTCATGGGGATGGCGGGAGTACCTCCGATAAATTATTTGAGACCGGATTCTGTCTGCCGTCCGGCTCCAGCCTCACCCCCGAAGACCAGCAGCGGGTAATAGAATGTGTCCGGGGGACGGGGTTGGTGACAAGTTAGCAAGCGGGACCCCATTCCATCTTCTCTTCACCTTCATCCCGGTAAACTATTCGGCCACCTTGGGCGGTGAGAAGGGTTTATGGACATTAATATATCTGGAGATAAAGAATGAACACAAATAAACGTCTTTCTTACCGCCGACTTACTGCCGGCATTATTCTGCTGCTTCTCGCAGTGGGAATGCTTTATTTTTTTCTGCATGCCGGCAGATTGCTGGTCCAGGCAGATGAGCCGCGGCGGGCTGATATTATCGTGGTGCTGATGGGCGGCGGTCCGGATCGCATGCTGGAAGCAGTGGATCTGTATCAGGCCGGTTATGCCCAAAAGATCGTACTGGTGGAAAATAACCAGCCGGGCTATGATTTGCTGGAGGAGCGGGGAGTATACCTGCCCCGGGATGCCCACCTGGCTAAGTCGGTAGGGCGGCAGTTGGGAATACCGGAGAAGGACTGCGTAATTCTGCCTGGTGATGCTCTGAGTACGCAGGATGAAGCCCGGCAGGTTGGAAACTATGTTCAGAAACATGAGGATGTAAAAACGATCCTGCTGGTGTCATCGCGCTATCATACCGCCCGGGCCGCCAGAGTTTTTAATCGAGTTTTAGGTGATTTGGACCGGGAGATAACGGTTATCGCCTGCCCCAGCCGCTATGATACGTTTAATGAGGCGGCCTGGTGGCGATCGCGGGAGGATGCCAAGCATGTGGTGAGTGAGTACCTGAAGCTGTTGGCCTTCTATACGGTGGATCGGTAGCAGGAAGGGCCTGGTTTAGAGAAAGGCTGGGTTTTACTACTAATTCATAATGTCAGCGATAGACGGGTTAAATGTCCAAAAAGTTAGATGATAATTATGGCTTTCATCCATTGACATAGCTTGCAGTGAAGGGGATAACTCAAACTATATCACCATCCGACTGCCTCTTTTCCCGGTATTTTAATACGTACTTTTCCTTATTCCTTGTTTTAAGCTAAGATGAAACTACAACTACCCGGCTGGGATTATTGCAGGCCCTTTCAAGCCAAGTGGGTTAACGGGGTAAAGTCAAAATACCAGGTACTGTGCTTATAGCATTTTCAGGGAAAATATGGAATAATAGTGGTGGCGTGATAATTGGAAAGGAAGTGAGCAACAGTGAAGATATTGGAGTTGGATGTTAGCGGCTATCGTTCATTAAAAAAAGTGAACTGGAAACCTGGAGATCTTAATATATTGATTGGGCCAAACGGTGCAGGTAAATCTAATCTGCTGCGTTTGCTACAGGTTATTTCTATATCGGCGCGAGGTGAACTGGCATCTTATATCCAAAACGCTGGAGGGATGGAACCTCTGATGTGGGACGGGGCAGCAAACAAGATTGCCGTTAGGATTATTGGTTCTCCGCTACAAGAGGGGAGAGACGTGGCGCGTGAGAGCCTGAAGTATGAATTGGAGATCAATCGTTTGGGGAAATCGAGTTCCTATCGGATTGATCATGAGTTGTTATGCAAACATGACCTCCATCCAGCAGATGGCAGGCAGTCTCCGTTTAAATTTTTGGAACGTGCTGGAATGCGCAGCCGTATCTTTGATGCCAATCAGCGGGTTTTGGTTGCACCTGAGGATGCAGTGCCCGAAGATGAAACCTTGTTGTCTGTTGCCGGGGGGCCATTTTCGTCGAATCCATTTATATCTGACTTTCAGAGGGAATTAAAATACTGGTCAATTTATCATGACATCCATGTTAATCAAGATGCGGCTATCCGGCAGGCTGTAGTAACCAAGTTGGAGCGAAGAGTTAATCCTGACGGACAAAATTTGATAAATGTTTTACACACGTTATACAACAGTGATCGTGAATTCAAAAAAAACATTCACCTGGCAATGCGGGCCGCCTTTGGAGATGATTTCGAAGAACTGGTATTTCCGCCGGCAGCTGATGAGCGCATTCAGCTTAGAATACGGTGGAAGACGCTAAAAAGGGAGCAATCAGCATCGGAATTATCTGACGGAACTTTGCGGTTTCTGCTGCTGCTGACTATATTATCCAGCCCCGCTGCTGCTCCGGTCATAGCAATAGATGAACCAGAAACCGGGCTACACCCGGCGATGTTACCTATTATAGCTGAATATGCTGTCGAGGCCGCTCAGCGATCTCAGATTATTTTTACCACTCATTCACCTGACTTTCTTGATGCCTTTGGAGATTTTATGCCGGTTACTTCTGTTGTCCAATGGGAAAATGGAGAAACTGTGATACGGCGCTTGGAAGAAGAGCGTTTACTATACTGGCTGAAAGAATATTCTTTGGGAAAACTCTTTACTTCTGGGGAATTGGAGGAAATGATTTGAGATTCATTTTGTTTGTAGAAGGGGAGACGGAGAGTAAAGTGCTTCCGGATTTTTTTAAGCGCTGGCTGGATCCGCGACTGACAAAACCAGTAGGAATAAAACCAGTCAGATTTAAAGGGTGGTCCCACCTCTGCCAGGAGGTTAGTATCAAAGCCAATAAATACCTGAACGGACCAGATAATGATGAAATTATTGCCGTTATCAGTCTGTTGGATTTATACGGCCCCGAGTGCTTTCCCACCCATTTGCGAACCACGGAAGAAAAGGTTGGCTGGGGTGCTGGATACTTCGCGGAAATATAATTAACAGGCTGTACCTGGCGAAAAATGATTTACTGCAAATTAAGAGGAGCCCGGAAGGGTTCGTTTAGGCAACAGGGATATAAGGTAGAATTTAAATATGGCAAAGGTTGGGCAGGTAGAATGCGAAAAAGGGGGGAGTGGTTTGACTGCTGAGCGAGTCAGAGAAAAACTGGCAAATTATAATCAGGCTTTGCTGCGGTTGGATGAAGCTCTGGGGGTGAACGAGCCGAATACTTTTATTTATGATTCGGTTATAAAACGCTTTGAATTTACCTATGAGCTGGCCTGGCGACTGATGAAGGCCTATATGGAATACAAAGGTGGAGAAGATGTCAGATTCGCCCGGGATGTTTTTCGGGAGGCTTTCGCCACCGGGTTGATAATGGAGGGCGAAGTGTGGCTGGAAATGATGCGGGATAGAAATCTCAGCAGTCACACTTATGATGAAGGGGAGTCCCAACGTATATATGAGCGGGTTAAAAAGTACCGGCAACATTTCAGGCAACTGGCTCATGACATAGAGAAGGGATTGGCATGAACACAGGACTGGACGAAAACCTTATCAAGGATGTTTTGCAGGTGCTGGCTTCCTATCCGGCGGTAAAAAAGGCCGTGATTTTTGGGTCACGAGCGCGAGGGGATTTTCGATATAATTCTGACATTGATCTGGCAGTATATGTAGAAGGTGAAACACCGGCGCAGCTATACTTGGACCTGGATGACGCTGTCGGTATTTACCGGCTGGATTATGTGGACATGAATACCCTGAATAATACCCGATTGCGCCAGCTTATTGAAAACGAAGGGGTGCAGATTTATCCCCAAGACACAGGGG
>CAZLYH010000097.1:0-4850 GCA_964563775.1 uncultured Syntrophomonadaceae bacterium
AAGCAGGTTGAGCAGCAGAGAGGTACCCAGCCAGGTTAAAATGGCCCCGCCATCCAGTGACGCAATGCCCCATACCGCGGCCAGAGCCCAGGTAACCAGGGCGGTGACAATAAGCGGAACAACCAGGAAAATCAACCCGGCCAGCACATGGGTGTTGTAAAGGGTTTGCCGCCGGATGGGCAGGGCGTGCTCCATATCGGCGGCCGAGCTGACCTGCAGATAACGAAAGAGGAGCAGGCCGGTCAAAACAGGAACTATGAGCAGGAGTAGCAACTGCAGGGCAGATGAATCATAATTAAGAACCTGCGAATAACTGGCGGTATCAGTTATACCCGCCGCTTGCAGGTGGCTGTAAATCATAAAGACTTTTAAAGGGATCGCCAGCAGCAAACCCAGCAGATATACGATGCCGACCCAGGCGAATCTCTTTAAATCGTTGCCTAATATGCCTCGATTAATAAAGGACGTTCTGGAGTTCATAACCATTATCCCCCATTTCATATATGAAAATTTCCTCCAGAGTGAGGGGTAAAATATCCAGAATAGCCGGCTGGAAGGCTTGCAGGTGTTGCACAATTTTTTCATAGCCGCCGCGGACTATGAGGATCATGACACTGCCGCGCTGCTCCTGGTAAACCACGTCCAGGTCTTGCAGCAAGGCCGGGGGCAGGTCGGTGCTGAAGGCGATTTGGATTTTATGTACATCAGTTTTAAGGTCGTCCAGATCTTTTTGCAGCAGCATTTTTCCCTGATGCAAAATGCCTACGTAATCGCAGATATCCTCCAGTTCGCGCAGGTTGTGGGAGGAAATAACAACGCTCATTTCCCTTTGGGCCACGTCCTGAATAATAAGGTTTTTCACCTTTTGCCGCATGACCGGGTCCAGCCCGTCCAGAGGTTCGTCCAGCAGCATAACTTCCGGCAGCAGGGACAAGGCCATCCAGAAGGCCACCTGGCGCTGCATGCCTTTGGACAGGGTTCGAATGCGCCGGTTTGCCTCGATCTTAAAAACCTCTTTTAGTTTCTCGAACCGCTCCTGGTCCCAATCCGGGTAAATGCGGGCGTAAAAATGGGCCATATCCTGGATAGTGTAAGCCGGGAAATGATAGAGCGCATCAGGGATGAACACGACGTGCGATTTAACCGCTTCGTTTTCATAGACCGGCTGCGCATCAATTTTGAGGCTGCCGCCGTCCGGTCGGTAAATACCCGCCAGCAGTTTCAACAGGGTGGTCTTGCCCGCTCCATTGGAACCCACCAGCCCATAGATGGAACCCGGCTTCACTGACAGACTTACATCCCGCAGAGCCTCCAATCCCTGGAACCGCTTGCTAACCCGCTCGACTTCAATCATCTTTACTACCTCCCCCATCTTCAACTAACAGGCCGGACACTTTTTCACCGATTTCTGCCGGGCGAACCCCCAGATAGAGCATCTCAGCGATAATCCTGGCCAGTTCCTTTTCCAGGCTGTGCAGCCGGGCCGAGTTGTCTCCGGGAACCGCCGGGCGCACAAAACTGCCCTTGCCGGGAACGGAGTATATATAGCCGCGGTGTTCCAGCTCCCGGTAAGCCTTTTGGATGGTATTGGGGTTTATAGTCAATTCAGTCGCCAAGGCTCTTACCGCCGGCAACTGCTCATCCGGTTTAAGGACACTTTTTATGATCAGCTCGATAAACTTATCTACCAGTTGTTCATAGATAGGTGCACGACTGCGCAGGTCCAGCTCAAACATAAAGCCCCTCCTTTCCATGTGTACTAGTATACATAGTACAGTTAATGCGCAAGGGTGTCAAGCGAGGCCGGTCAAATAAAACACGGGGAGGCAGACTTTATGACCACGTCAATAATCGTGCAGCAAATGACCCGAAGTGAAGAGCGTAGCTGAAGTATGATGATATTTATAAATGAGAAAACCTGAGGGTACCGGAACGGGTATGATTGCTCCCGGCAAGAATCCTCCTTTTTTCACTGCTGTCACTGCTCTAACCTTTTATAAAGGAACGAATCAGATGAATCTTGCCGAAGTCACCCTCGGATAAGGCATAGAGGGCCGATTCCCGCCCGTACATCTGCAGCAGGATTTCTTCTTCACTGCAGCCTTCACGGTGGAGACGGTTTATCTGTTCTTCCCGCTCCTCCCAAAAGGCAATTTTAGCCTCTATTGCCGGGCGAGCTGATGATTCCACTACCCGGCCGGAAGCACAGAAAAGCATGGAAAAATCATATTGTAAAAGTTTTTTTAGGGATTGCAGCATAATTTTAATGTCTTCATCACTGCGCAGGGTGGTTACCTTTTCGGCGAGAAAGAGGTCGCCGGCAAAGAGCCAGCCCTGATCTGCTTCCAGCAGGCTTATATGATCCGGGCAATGGCCCGGGGTGTTTATCACGGCAAAACGGTAATTATTACTTTCCACCTCATTACCTATAATTGACGCTTTTGAGGCCGGAGGTTCTCCCCAGGCTACCTGACAATAGGGCATTATTCGGCTGGCCCACCGGCCCGGGTCTTCTATAAGCGGAACCGCCAGCTCATGAGCCAAAGCAGGCCCCACCCCCTGATGCCGCTGAAACCAAACATTATTGCCAATGTGGTCTTCATGATGATGGGTATTGACAATTAGCTTCACCGGATAATCGGCAAAAACTGCGGCCAGTTCGCTGGCCACATGAAAAGGACCGCTGTCAATTAAAAGGCCGTCAACATAATAACAAGCCATGGAATAAATAAGTTGTCCCTCATACTCCCTCCCCATGGTAAACTGGGTAATCGGTCCATACGCCTTTGGTTTAATCATCAGTAACCCCCCTCGATTAATAATAGCAGGATCATATACCTTACAGCTAAGGCTACCTTAACTGTAAGGTATATGCCGAATAAAATCAAGAAGGGCTGATTGACACGGGGGTGGAATACTGTGTGAAAACCAAATACCCGGAACAGTCTTCCATCCCCATTGTCATTCTGGCGTGAACTCGTAACATACTTCGCTGTCCGGGCTCGTGGATGCTGGCTTAAAACTGCGTTCCCAGAACTGAACCCGGTGATTGCGGTCTGCCAGTATTATGGTTGTCACCCTGGTGCCATAGTCGGGACTTAGGACAAAGGCGGGGGCCAGCATTCTTTCCTTTTCCAGGCCTACACCAGTCTCAGGCAGATCCCGATCACCCGGCTGTTCTCTATCGGCCATCATGGCAAACAAGTATTCTACAGAAACATCCCGGTGTAGCAGGCCGTCTGCCAGGGACTTTATTCCTTTGGTCACTTTCGGCCAAGGTACATCCAGCAGGCTGTTGCTGAGACCGTGAACACCTTTTTCCACTTCACGAAACAGCCTTTCCCGGTTGGAATAGTAATACAGGGCTGTACGCGTCCCCAGTAAAAGGTTAAAGCCGTTATACTCCTCTCCCCCATGGCCCAAGCTTTCTATGTAGGCTGGGGGGTCCAAATGGCCACTCAGGTAACTATGCACCAGATGTCCACGGGAGGGGGCCTCCGGCCTAAAACTGGCCGGATCACGATAATTGGTCAAAGCCGCCCATCGTCCGGTAGTAGTAATCCCGGTCCAGGTACCGCCTTCTTTGAGATCCCTTCCCGCCAAAATAGCAGGGTTATCGGGCCAAAAGGCAGCTTTTAAGGCGGGGCGCTGGTAAAACTCGTCCCGGTTGGCCGCTACCACCAGTTGATAGCGAGGATGGCAGTCATAAGCAAAAAGTATCAGACACATAATTCCTCCTCCAACCTGCAGGCATGGGGACGGTTCTTTTGCCTGTCTGTCAATTGGCCTTGCACAGGCAAAAGAACCGTCCCCATGCCTGCTCCCGCAGTATTCTTTTCTCCCTTCCCGCACTTCTAACATTATAATATATGGTAGAGATCGGTTCGCTCAAGGCAATAAACCATCCTACTACCGGAACCGTGCGCTAAGTATGATTTGCCGAGGTGATTTATTTGGCTCCCTATCTTATGCGTATACTAGCCGCCAAGCAGGAGCAAGGGGAAGAAGCGGCCCTGGTTACAGTCATCGCTTCCAATCTGATGCAACTGGGACAACCTGGTACCATGATGGTAGTTGACCAATATGGATTGGTGGCGGGAGGCTACATTGGTGATGATACCCTGCAGGAAATGGCCAGAAAAGAGACGGAAAAATCCCTGAGCAAGGGTTTGTCACGTAAAGTTATGCTTAGCAGTGATGGCAAAGAGATGGAAATCTTTATTACGGTATTCGGCCATAAGGACAAACTGCTCATAGTTGGATCCGGCAACCTGGTACTGGATGTCTACCAAATGGCAGTTATCCTGGGCTACAGCATCAGCATTATTGACAACCAGCCGGAAACACTTACCCGCACCAGGTTCCCCCTGGCCCGGGAATTGCTGCTGGGGGACATTGTTGAGTTACTGGGCACCTGGGAAATAGACGCCAACACCAGCATTGTCATCGCCAGTCACAACCATGAATATGACGAACCCGCACTCCAGGCGGTGATTAATTCTCCCGCCAGATACATTGGGATACTGGGCAACCGGCGCAAGGTAACCGCGTATTTCAGCAAGCTAAATGCTCTGGGAGTGGCCGAGGAGAAGATGAACCGGGTTTTTATACCGATTGGTCTGGATTTGGGCGGGCAAAAGACCAGCGAAATAGCCCTGGCAGTAATGGCGGAAATTCAGGCATTTAAATATGGCCGGCCCGGCGGTTTTATGTCTACTAAAAACCTTACCACCGGAATCGAGAGACGCGAAGAACTCTATTAACAGGCAAGGGGACGGTTCTTTTGCCTGTCGGCAGGGACAAAAGGACCGTCCGAGACTGCTGAAAAAGTACCCTTTTTAAGCCGCCTG
>CAZLYH010000098.1:0-4816 GCA_964563775.1 uncultured Syntrophomonadaceae bacterium
GACCGGAACCGGTGCTGCTGAGCATTGAAGATAAGGTGGAGAAGTTGCTTTCTGCCGACCGGGCGGCCCGGGCTATTTCCTCGGAAGTTCGCCAGGTCAGCCTTTCCCTGGCCGATGCCCGCAAACGTTTCCAAGTGGCCAACAGTGAAGGGGTGTTTGCCGAGGAAGAACGGGTACGAGTGCGCCTCAGCTTGAATGTAGTGGCTTCCCGGGAAGGGGTCATTCAAACTGGCTATGAGTCAGCGGGGGGAGTCTGCGGGTGGGAACTCCTGGACCAGGTATCCCCTGATGAGATGGCCCAAAAAGCGGCTCTTCTGGCTATGAAGATGCTGGATGCCCGCCCGGCCCCGGCGGGGAAGATGGCAGTGGTAATCGCTTCCGAGGCTGGCGGGACCATGATTCATGAGGCCTGCGGTCACGGGCTGGAGGCGGACCTGGTGCAGAAGGGACTGTCGGTTTACCGGGGCAAGGTGGGCCAGCAGGTGGCCAGTCCCATAGTGTCGGTGGTGGATGATGCCACCCTGGCCCAGCGTTATGGATCTTTTACTTATGACGACGAAGGCAACCCGGGGCAGCGTACCCTGCTTATCGACCAGGGGGTACTTAGGGGATATATGTACGATCGCCTGACCGCGCAAAAGGATGGGGTGGTTTCCACCGGCAACGGCCGGCGCGAATCCTACCAGGACAAACCTATTCCCCGCATGAGCAATACCTTTATCCTTCCGGGCAAGGATGATCCTGAGGAGATTATTGGCTCCACCCGCCATGGCCTGCTGGTACGGCGAATGGGTGGGGGACAGGTCAACACTACCAACGGGGATTTCGTTTTTGATGTGCAGGAAGGTTATCTTATCGAGGACGGAAAGGTGGTTTATCCAGTCAGAGGAGCCACACTGACCGGCAATGGGCCCCGGGCCTTGCTGGACATTGATCGCGTGGGGGGGGACCTGGGCTTTAGTATCGGTACCTGTGGCAAAGATGGACAGGGAGTGCCGGTGGCTGACGCTCAGCCCACCATTCGCATTAAAGAGTTAACCGTGGGCGGCACCGCCCGGCGATAAAACATAGAAAGGGGAAACCAATGCAAGATTTACTGGCCGAGGTGGCCGAGAAGGTTATAGAGCTGGCCCGCCATAAGGGCGTGGAGGCGGAAGCTTATCTGACCAGGGGGCGGGAACTGAGCATCGAGGTGCAGCAGGGCGAGGTGGAAAACCTTAAGGAAGCGGGGGAGACCGGCCTGGGGGTACGGATTATAAAGGAAAAACGGATTGGCTTTGCCTATACCAGCGATCTGTCCTTCCCGGCCATAGAGGGTGCCCTGGAGGATGCGATACGCATATCCCGTTTTACTGCACCTGATCCCGGCAATGTTTTACCGGAGCAACAGTCGGGCTATGCAGTACTCGATATTTTCGATGCCAACCTGGAGAGTGCCGGCTTGGAGGAAAAGATTGCCCGGGCGCGCCTGGCCGAAGAGAAGGCGCGCGCTTTTGACCGGCGGGTTACGATTATAGAGCGCTCTGGTTATGAGGAGGGCGAAGTAGAGGTGCTGGCAATGAATACCCGGGGGGTTAAGGCCAACGCCCGGGCCAACTATTGCGGCCTTTACCTGTTTGTAGTGGCCGAGGAGGGGGGGAGTGCCGAAAACGGTTTTTCCCTCACCAGTGCCCGCCATTTGGCCGACCTGGATCCGGAGTACGCGGCCCGGGAAGCGGTGGGCCGGGCGATTAACAGTCTCGGGGCCAGGGTCCCGGCCTCGGAACATCTGCCTTGTATCATGGACCCGTATGTGGTGACCCGGTTTTTATCTTTGCTGGCTCGGATGGTGGATGCCGGGGCGGTGCAGAAGGGCAAGTCTCTGCTGGCGGGAAAGCTGGGGCAATCGGTGGCGTCAGGTGTATTTTCGCTGGTTGATGATGCCACCTTCACCCGGGGGATCGTCAGTTTCCCCTTTGACGGGGAAGGGGTGGCCACCTGTCGAACTCCAGTTATCACTGACGGTATTTTACAGACCTATTTGTATGACAGCTACACTGCCGCCCGCGAGGGCCGGGAGTCTACCGGTCACGGGCAGCGGGGCTCTTTTCGCGGTCTACCGGGCGTGGGCAGCAGCAATTTTATGCTGCAGCCGGGAACAGCTTCCCCGGAAGAACTCATTGCCGGGGTGGAAAGGGGAGTCTATATTACCGAGGTTATGGGGATGCATACCGCCAACCCGGTTTCCGGTGATTTTTCCGTGGGTGCCGCCGGGCGGATGATCGAAGCGGGCCAGTTGAGCTATCCGCTGCGGGGTATGACCATTGCCGGCAATCTGGGGGATTTTTTTCGCGATGTGGAAGCAGTCGCCAATGACCTGCGCTTCTACGGCGGCAAGGCCGCTCCCGCCATCCGCCTCAAGGCGCTCAGCATCGGCGGGGAGTGACCCTCCGCAAGGATGTGAATGGGAACGTTCCCCTGGAGCAGCGAGACGAGCAGCTGGTGCTACCCATGCTAAGTCCTGGCGACGGAGTATTTATGCGTCCCAACCAGGCACATTTTGGTACAGTGAAATCATGATTAGATAGTTAAGGGGAGATTATGCCGTGAAGATACTGGTAATCAACGGGCCCAATCTTAACCTGCTGGGGGAGAGGGAACCGGGCCTTTACGGAAACCGGAGCCTGGAGGAAATCAATGCCGGGCTTGGGCAGCTGGCCGAGGAGAAGGGGATCTCCCTGGAGTTTTTTCAATCCAACCATGAAGGGGCCCTTATTGACACGATCCAGGCGGCCCGGGGGCGCTTTGATGGTATCATCATCAATGCCGGGGGCCTTACCCACACCAGTGTGGCCTTGCACGATGCCCTGAAAGCTACTGATCTGCCGGTTTTTGAGGTACATATCTCCAACATCTATCAGCGGGAGGTATTTCGTCATCAGTCGCTAATTTCGCCGGTGGCGGTAGGGGGTATCTTCGGCCTGGGGCCCATGGGCTATCGACTCGCTCTGGAGGCCGCCTGCGAATTGCTGGCTACGGGCAAGAAATAGCCGGGGGGTACTTGGAAGAGGAGTTTTTTCTTTTCTCACCCGGCTGCCTGGGGTAAAATAATAAAGTGTGATTCGCCCAAGCAGGGTGTTACTGCCATGCTCTGTCAATTGCTCCTGCGTATTTATGCACTGATACAGAGTATTTGCAGAGGATTTAAGGACTTCTGAGGTCGGCTATATTTCCCTATCAAACTGGTCATGTCTGATTTTTATATTGAAGGATGAGGTCCATGCTAGAACGTTTGACTCGCTTACGTCAGAAGCTGCAACATCATAAAGTCGATGGTCTCCTCATTAGCAAGGGAGAAAACATCCGCTATCTGTCCGGGTTCAGCGGAGGGCGGGATGCCCGCCTGCTGGTCAGCGCTGACCGCCAGCTCATCTGTACCGATTCGCGCTACTTTGAACAAACCGCCCGGGAATCCCCGCACTGGGAGCTAGTGGAGGTCCGCGGGGGCGATTTTTCGGTTCTGGCTACCGTCTTTGAAAATCTGGGGCGGCTGGGGGTTGAGGCTCATGATCTCAGTTACAGAGAGTTTCGGGAATTGGAAAATATACTGACCCCGGAACTGGTCCCTCTGGACGGACCGGTGGAGGAGCTGCGCCTGGTCAAGGATGAAGAGGAACTGGCCATACTGCGC
This sequence comes from uncultured Syntrophomonadaceae bacterium, assembly GCA_964563775.1. Classification (GTDB taxonomy): domain Bacteria; phylum Bacillota; class Syntrophomonadia; order Syntrophomonadales; family Syntrophomonadaceae; genus CAZLYH01. Next base: position 3,671 of record CAZLYH010000098.1, read on the forward strand.
CAGGCAGCGGCGGCAGGGGATCGGGTCTTTTCCGCTTTGCAGGAGGATATTCGCCCCGCGGTCAGTGAACAGTGGCTGGCCGCACGAATTTCTTATCTTTTACGCCTGGAAGGATGCGAGCGGGAGTCTTTCGACACTATTGCTGTAGCCGGGCCCAATGCGGCTCTGCCCCATGGCCGGCCGGGGAAGCGTTTGCTGGCCCGGGGGGACATGCTTACCCTGGATTTTGGAGGGGTTTTAAAAGGGTATTGTTCAGACATGACCCGGACGGTCTTGGTGGGTGAGGCTTCGGGGCTGGTGCGGGATAGGTATAACAGGTTACTGGAGGCCCAGCAACTGGGGGTGGCCATGGTCCGGGAAGGTGCTGAGGGCCGGGAAGTGGATGCGGCAGTACGTGCCGAGCTGGCCCGGCATGACCTGGATATTTTTTTTCAACACAGTACCGGACACGGTGTAGGCCTGGAGGTGCATGAGCAACCTGCTTTATCCCCGCGCAGCCAGGCAGTGCTGCGGGAGAATATGGTGGTTACCGTGGAGCCAGGTATCTATATCCCGGGATGGGGAGGAATTCGTATCGAGGATACGGTGATCGTCAAAAAAGGGGGATGTGAAATCATCACCCATAGCGATAGAGGTCTATTAATCTATTAACGGAGGGATAACATGATATCGGTAAACGACTTTAAGACCGGGGTAACCATCGAGATGGACGGACAGGCCTGGCAGGTGGTAGAGTTCCAGCATGTCAAGCCGGGCAAGGGTGCTGCTTTTGTGCGCGCCAAGCTTAAGAACGTAAAAACCGGGTCTTCCGTAGAAAGGACTTTCCGGGCCGGTGAGAAGCTTCCCAAAGCTCACCTGGATCGCCGGGAAATGCAATATCTGTATAATGACGGTGAAGGCTTTGTTTGTATGGATACTGAGAATTATGACCAGTTGTCCATTCCCGCTGACGCCATTGGTGGAGGCAGCAAGTGGCTCTTGGAGAATATGAACATACAGGTACTCTTTTTCCAGGGAAATATAATTGGCGTGGAAATACCCAACTTCGTTGAACTGGAAGTTACGGAAACCGAGCCCGGGGTCAAGGGCGATACGGCCACCGGTGCCATCAAGAATGCCACCCTGGAAACAGGTGCGGTAGTAAAA
>CAZLYH010000099.1:0-4812 GCA_964563775.1 uncultured Syntrophomonadaceae bacterium
CGCTGACTTACGCAGACTTACGCCGAATGGGGTTAATAGTACACGGCAAACTTTTTGTGGCTCCCCGGAACCCATTTTGAGGGTCGGGGAGCCATTGCAGTCACCGAAAGGGAATATTTTTGACGCTGACTTACGCAGACTTACGCCGAATGGGGTTAATAGTACACGGCAAACTTTTAATGGCTCCCCAGAACCCATTTTGAGGGTTGGGGAGCCATTGCTGTCACCGAAAGGGAATACTTTTGACGCTGACTTACGCAGACTTACGCCGAATGGGGTTAATAGTACACGGCAAACTTTTTGTGGCTCCCCGGAACCCATTTTGAGGGTCGGGGAGCCATTGCATTCACCGAAAGGGAATATTTTTGACGCTGACTTACGCAGACTTACGTCGAATGGGGTTATGGGGACAATATTATGAACCTGCCGGATAAGACTATTGATATAATGACTCTGCTTCAAAATCGCCTACGCTGTTCATTGCTTCTACTGCAAAAGCCCAATTTGGATCTTCATTAGAATCCTCTAAAGAAAAATTTCCCACCAAAAACCCTTATCCGTGCTAACCCACTACAATCCGCATCATCCGTGTCCAACCCTCACCGTCTTCCACTCCCTATCAGCGTCAGTCAGCGTAAATCAGCGTCAAAAAACCCCCTTACCGTGCCAATCCAATTTAATCCGTCCCATCCGCGTCCAACGTCCCCCCTCGCCCCCCAATCCCTATCAGCGTCAGTCTGCGTCAAAAAACCTTTCCCCCTGGGCATAAAGGTCATAAGGTGTCACCTGGTAGACGTAATAGTTGAGCCAGTTGGAAAACAGCAGGTTGCCGTGTGCTTTCCAGCGGACCAGTGGGTCAACATCAGGATTATTTCCCGGGAAATAATTGCGAGGCACGTCAATTTCCTGGTCCTTTTCTATATCGCGAAGATACTCCTTCCTCAGCGTATCCGCATCGTATTCCGAATGGCCATTGGCAAAGATCTGCCTCCCATCCCGGGTGGCCAGCAAGTAAATACCCGCCTCGTCTGACTCGGCCAGAATCTCCAAATCCTTTATCTCTTCCACTTCCTCGCGGCGGATCTCGGTGTGCCGGGAATGGGGGACGTAAAAGGTATCGTCAAACCCCCGTAAGAGCTCACAGGTGGGCTTATTGACCCGGTGCGGGAATACCCCGAACAGCTTGCGGGGCAGCAGATAGTTGTGGATTCCATAGTGATGATACAGGGCAGCCTGGGCCGCCCAGCAAATATGAAACGTCGAGGTCACGTTTTCCCGGGAGTAATCCATAATCTCCTTGAGTTCCTCCCAGTAGAAAACATCACCAAAGCGCAATTTTTCCACCGGTGCTCCGGTGATGATCATGCCGTCATACTTCTTCTTTTTGATCTGCGAAAAACTCTTGTAGAAGCTGCGCAGGTGCTCGACGGGGGTATGCGAACAGGGATAACTTTCCGTAAACACCAGATCCACATCGATCTGCAAAGGGTAGTTGGACAACATCCGTAAAAGCTGCGTCTCCGTGGTAATCTTGTCCGGCATCAGGTTGACAATGGCTATATTAAGGGGCCGAATATCCTGGTGAACGGCCCGGTGTTCTGTCATAACAAAAATGTTTTCCCGTTCCAGCACATCGGCGGCGGGTAAATCCTGGGGAATTATAATGGGCAAGGTTTTCTTCTCCTTTCATTTAATCGCGATTACCTATTAGTCTATTCCAGCGCCTGGGCAAAATCCGCTTTTAAGTCTTCAATGGCCTCAATACCAACCGACACCCTTATCATGTCCGGGCTTACTCCAGCTGCCTCTTGCTGTTCGGGGGTTAACTGGCTATGAGTAGTAGTGGACGGCTGCAGCACCAGGGTACGCAAATCACCCACATGGACCACCAGGGAAGCCAGTTGCAGGCGACTTATAAACCGTTTTCCCGCTTCTGCCCCACCACGAATATTGAAGGTGAGAACTCCACTGGCCCCCTGGGGCAGATATTTCTGGGCCAGGGCATAAGCAGTACTATCGGGCAGGCCGGGGTAATTTACCCGGGTTACCTGCGGGTGCTTGTGCAGAAACTTGGCCAATTCCAGGGCGTTTTGACTATGCCGCTCCATGCGCAGTGCCAGGGTCTCGATTCCCAGGTTGGTAAGAAAAGCATTGAAAGGGCTCATGCACGCCCCCAGGTCGCGGAGCAACTGTACCCGGGCCTTGGTTATATAGGCCTTCTTCCCAAATTCATCCCAATAACAAATACCGTGATAGGCCGGATCTGGTTGACACAATTCCGGGTATTTGCCATTATTCCAATCGAAATTCCCTCCATCCACAATTACTCCCCCGACACTGGTAGCATGCCCATCCAGGTATTTGGTGGTGGAGTGAACCACCAGGTTGGCTCCCTGTTCCAGGGGACGACAGAGATAAGGGGTGGCAAAGGTATTATCGATCAGCAGAGGAACCTGCATCTCCCGGGCCACCTGGGCATATTTTGCAAAATCCAGGACACCCAGCCCGGGGTTGCCAATGGTTTCTGCCAGGAGCAGTCTGGTCTCGGGACGGAAATGGCTGGCCATTTCCTCGCCACTGGCCGCCGGGGAAACAAAACTCACCTCTATTCCCCACCGCCGCAAGGTATGATCCAGCAGGGTATAGGTTCCCCCATAAAGAGCGCTGGAAGCCACGATGTGCTGACCGGCACCACAGATGTTGAGGATGGCCATAGCTATAGCTGCCTGCCCCGATGACGTTGCCACCGCACCAACACCTCCTTCCAGGAGGGCTATCTTTTCCTCCAGATAAGCCACACCCGGGTTGGAGATACGCGAATACATGTGTCCCGGGGTTTTAAGATCAAAAAGGTCGGCCACATGGCCCGGTTCATCGAAAAAGAAGCCGGTACTCTGGTAAATAGGCGGGATTCTCACCTCTCCGGCACCGGGTCGGTAACTTCCCTGTACGGCAACGGTTTCCGGTCTCCACTGTTTTTCCATGGGTTATTCCTCCCGATTCCTAAAAAATAAAAAGGGCCACCTGAAGATAAGGAGTGACCCTGTCTATGGCGCATTACCATAAGACACAAACTCTTATCTCTCAGGAATTGCTTCCTGCAGGAATTGGCACATCTCCAGCACGGCTGGCTGTTGCCGGGTGTCATCGGGCCCGTCCCTCAACCTCTCTTGATAAGAAAGCTATGTAACTGTAATGGCAAGAGCATAACGGGAAAAACGCTCTATGTCAAGATTCCCACTAGCGAGTCAGGCACAGCCCGCACCTCTGATCAGGATAGGTAAGGTGCAATGCCACTTCTTCCCCTACCTGACAACCTTTGTCGCTAAGAAGTTTGCTCACCGTTTCCCGGGCCAGTTCGGGTCGGTTATTGTGTTGGCTCAGGTGCGCGAGAAATACCTCCATCCGGTCCCGGCGCGGAATTCTTCCCAGGACCTCCCCGGCGGCCAGATTGGAGAGATGCCCCTGTTGCCCTAAAATACGCTGTTTGAGAAAACGGGGGTAGGGTCCATTGGCCAGCATGTCCAAATCATGATTGGCTTCCAGGACTACCAGGTCCGCCCACGCCAAAGCCTTTTCCGCGGCGGGATTTATTACACCCAGGTCAGTGGCGATGACCCATTTGCGCCGGGCGTGGTAAAAGCAAAACCCCACCGGGTCAGCCGCATCATGCGAAATACGAAAGGTTTCCACATCAACATCCTTAATGGAAAATTCCCGGGTAACACGTCGCCAACTCTCCTGTGGAAAGGCCTGCCAGCCGGGAATGGCCTCCCAGGTAGCCCGGCGCGTATAGACCGGCAAACGATACTTTTTTAATAAAACTTCCAAGCCGCGAATGTGGTCCTGATGTTCATGGGTAATAAGTACTCCATCCAGATCGGACACCCTTACCCCCAGTTCCGCCAGACCCCGTTCCACCCGGCGGGTGCTGATTCCGGCGTCAACCAGAAGGTGAGTGTTTCCCATGTTAAGATATATGGCATTACCGGTACTGCCGCTGGCCAGGATATGTATTTGCAAATGTCTTTCTCCTCACTATGGATTCGGATGCTACTTAATACATTATAATCAAAGATCAGGTTCCGTCGTTAGATCACTTGCTGACAACCAGATATATTCCCTCGTCAAAGGCCTTTTTTTCGGTCCGAAAACCGGCGTATATTGCGCTTGAACAAAAAATGTTAAAAACGTTAAACTGAGGTGAAGAAAAACTCAATCGAAAAGCTTTGTGGGGAAAGAGGGGAATGTGATGGTTAATGTAATGATCAACGGGATCCAGGTTGCCGTGCCCGAGGGTGCAACCGTCATGCAGGCGGCAGCCGCCGCAGGATTTGTTCTGCCTTCCCTTTGCAGCCACCCGGACCTTAAGGTGAAGGACAATTGCCAGGTCTGCGTGGTGGACATCAACGGGGAACTGAAGACCGCCTGTTCCCAGGAAGTAGCTGCGGGTATGGTTGTAAAGACGTTTACCCCGGCGGTCATCAAAGCCAAACGGGAGAACCTCAAAAAAGTCCTTGAGGTTCACCCCCAGGACTGCCTGAATTGTGCCCGCAACCAGAATTGTGAACTACAGGCCCTGGCTGAGACATTGATTATCCGCGATGTCGAGAACCGGCCTTTGAGCCTGCCCCGGGACACCTCCACTCCATCGCTGTTGCGGGAACCGGCCAAGTGTACCGCCTGTCTGCGCTGCGTGGAAGTGTGCAATGATATCCAGACCGTGGGAGCCCTGGAGGTTGTGGATGGGTTCCCCCGCACCGTGGATGACAAACTCCTGATAGAAACCAAGTGCGTAATGTGCGGCCAATG
>CAZLYH010000100.1:0-3270 GCA_964563775.1 uncultured Syntrophomonadaceae bacterium
GGTAATCTCATCAATAATGCTCTGGAGGCAGTGGAAAACCTGCCCGCGGCGGAGAGGGCCGTAGAGTTGCGTATTTTCGAAAAGGCGGGCTTTTATATCATCCAAACCCACAACTCGGGCTGTATTCCCCCGGAGCAGCGGGAGCAGGTGTTTGAGGCCGGCTTTTCTACCAAAGGGGACAAGTCCGAGCGGGGTATGGGCCTGGCTTCAGTCAAACACCTGGTAGAAAAGAGCCGGGGGATGGTATTACTGAGCAGTCATCCCCGGCGGGGCACCCGGTTTACCATTTGCTATCCGCATACCGAAAGGAGGAAGCGCTTTGAGTATCCACGATCTGTCAGTCAGATGCGCGAGCTACCTGGCTCGGGAGCTGGGTAGCGACCACCGTCAGGAACAGCGCATGGCTTACGGCCTGGAGATCATCCTGGGGGAAGTCAACAAGTTGGTTATCCTGCTGCTGCTGGCCTGGCTATTGGGCATCCTGCCGGAAATCCTGGTGCTTTCCTTTACAGCTTCGATTCTACGTCTGGCTTCGGGAGGAGAACACTGCAGCGAATACTACCGCTGCCTGATTGGTTCCACCACCTGTTTTTTGTTGCTGGGCCTTTTAATACACTGGGTCAGCCCCGGGCTGGAACCGCTTCATTTCTATTTAATCGCGGGGTTGGCGTTTTTGCCCAGCCTGGCCTTGCTCGGGAAATACGCCCCCGGAGATACGGAAAACAAGCCTATTAATAATGAAGCTGAACGCCGGAATTTGAAAAGGTTGTCTATCATCATTGTCACGTTGTACCTGGTGATGATGCTGGTGCTGGTCGGTTGGCTGCACCTGTACAGCCTGGCCCTGGCCATTGCGGTGGGAATGCTGGAGCAGGTTTTTACTGTAACCCCGGCGGGTTATCGCTTTATGCATGGAGTGGACCGACTGTTGGATTTCAGCAGGGGGAGAAAAAGCAATGAGCCTGAGGATTCTCATTGTTGATGATGAAGCGGCTGCCGGAAAATACCTGCGCCGGGTAGTGGAACAAATCCCGGGAGTGAAGGTGGTGGCGGTACTAACCTCTGGCTGGGAGGCCCTGGAATTGTTGCCCGCCTTGCGTCCCAGCCTGGTGTTTCTGGATATTGATATGCCGGGAATAAACGGGGTGGAAACCGCCCGGGCCATGGCCAAAATAGATCCGGACCTCTATTTTGTTTTCGCCACCGCTTATCCGGATTATGCTTTGCAGGCTTTTGAAATGTACTCCTTCGATTACATCCTGAAGCCCTTTGACGAGGCGCGCATTAAAAAAACCGTCACCAAGCTAATAGAAAGATCTAATACTCCCCCTCCACGGCACCGAGGCGAAACGTTGGTCTTGGAAAACGAGGGGGAGCATTATTTCATTCAACCAGAAGATATTATCTATGCGGAAAGCTGGAAACGCAAATTGCGGCTCAGGACTACCCGGGGCGACTTTGTCACCACGGGTGATCTGACTTCGTTGGGCCAGCGGCTGCAGTCCTTCGGTTTCTTCCGCAGTCACCGCTGCTACCTGGTCAATATCCGCCAGGTAAATAAAGTCGTCTCTACCGGGTATACCTACGAAATCATTCTAAAATCAGGTGAACGGGTGCTGTTGAGCCGTCACCAGGCCAGAGCTCTGCGGCAAATGCTGCCCAAGATACCAGTCTGAACCACCCCAAGAAAAAAGCCGGCTCGGGAAGTACAGTTCCCAAGCCGGCTGTCGGTTTTTAACCCAGGATAGCCTGCAGATCAGCCTCCGGGGTACTGATGGGGGTAAGGTCGAACTTCTCCACCAGAACCTGCAGTACATTGGAGGAGAAGAAGGCTGGCAGCGTCGGCCCCACGTAGATGTTCTTGATACCCAGGGACAGCAGACTGAGCAGGATGCAGACCGCCTTTTGCTCAAACCAGGACAGTACCAAAGTCAAGGGTAAATCGTTGACCCCGCATTCAAAGGCTTCCGCCAGGGCCACCGCTACCTTGACGGCGGAATAGGCGTCGTTGCACTGGCCCATGTCCATAATACGGGGCAGTCCGCCGATGGTACCGAGCTGCAAGTCGTTAAAACGGTACTTGCCACAGGCCAGAGTCAGGATTACCGTATCCTGAGGCGCCTGGGAAACAAATTCGGTGTAGTAATTTCTCCCCGGCCTGGCTCCATCGCAACCTCCTACCAGGAAAATGTGTTTGATGTCACCTGCTTTGACGGCCTCGATTACCTTATCGGCCACTCCCAGTACCGTGTGGTGGCCAAACCCGGTCAGCAGTTCGGAACCGCCATTGATTCCGGTGAAAGAGCGGTTTTCCTTCCAGCCGCCCAACTCCAGGGCCTTTTCAATAACCGGGGTAAAGTCCTTTTTCTCCTGGCCGGGGATGTGCACCATGCCCGGGTAGCCCACCATGGCCGTGGTAAAGACCCGGTCGCTGTATGAGGGGCGCGGCGGCATTATGCAGTTGGTAGTGAAAAGAATCGGCGCCGGCAGATCGGCAAACTCCTTTTGCTGGTTCTGCCAGGCGGTACCATAGTTCCCCTTCAGGTGCGGGTATTTCTTCAGTTCCGGGTAGGCGTGGGCCGGCAGCATTTCCCCGTTGGTGTAAATGTTGATACCCTTGCCGCTGGTCTGATCCAGCAACTGTTTCAGGTCATGCAGGTCATGGCCGGTAATTACGATAAAGGGACCTGCCTCCACATTAGTAGTAACCGCAGTGGGCACTGGATGTCCGTAGGCTGTGGTGTTGGCTTTATCCAGCAACTCCATGCAGCGCAGATTCATCTGGCCGAATTCCATAAGTAAGTCCAGCCACTCGGGAACACTGTGCTCCCCGGCCAGGGCTTTCATTCCCCGGAAAAACCATTCCGTAACCTGAGCATCCTCATGGCCCAGGATATAGGCGTGCCAGGCATAGGCGGCCATGCCCCGCAGTCCGAACAGCAATGTGGAGCGCAGGGAAACAATGTCCGGGTCGCCTTCCCAGAGAAGAGCGGCATCATAGTTTTGACCTTCACCCAGACGGTTTTTTTCTTCCTCGACTTGATTAATCAGCTCATCAATAGCTGCACCGTCAAAGTTAACATTGGTTACGGTGGCAAACAGGGATTTCATCATCAACTCGCGGGCCATTTTCCCAGGTTCCTGGCCGGCGGCAGCCCGGGCCAGGCCCACCAGTGCGGCAGTTAATTGGTCCTGCTTCAGGGCTACATCGGGCTGCTTGCCGCAGACCCCCACTTTGCTGCAGCCTTTTCCTCCGGCAGTTTGTTCACA
>CAZLYH010000100.1:3370-4776 GCA_964563775.1 uncultured Syntrophomonadaceae bacterium
ACCAGTTTCCCGCTCTTTAGCAGGGCCTGTTTTACCGCGTTGACCAGGCCGCCGCAGCAGGGAACCTCCATGCGCAGAACGGTAACGCTGTTAAGGTCATGGGCCTGGAATATGGCTGCCAGTTTCTCACTATAATCGGTGTCGTCCAGCTTGGGACAGCCGATCAAGGTTACGTGGCCCTGCATATAATCCTGGTGCAGGTTGGCATAAGCAAAGGCAGTACAGTCAGCGGCAATGAGCAGGTCGGCACCGTCGAAAAACGGAGCATTGACCGGAACCAGCTTAATCTGGCAGGGCCACTGCTTCAGCTCTGACCTTAATGGAGCGGCCAGGGTAGTTGTCTGGGGGGCGGGGGCTGCCGTTTCTTCCCTGATCCTTATCTGGCTGCCCGGGCAGCTGTGGCCCGCACTGGCCGAACACGGCGAGGCCAGGTTCCGAGCCACCGCGGCCTCATCAAATGCTGCCGCCTCACGCTCTGCGATGGTAATAGCGCCGACAGGACATTCGGGCAAACAGTCCCCCAGGCCGTCACAGTAAGCTTCGGACACCAGCCGGGCCTTGCCATCCACCAACTGCAGAGCGCCTTCGTGGCAGGCCTCAATGCATAAACCGCAGCCATTACATTTGGCTTCGTCTATCTGCACGATCTTTCTCTTCATGTACCCACCTCCTCTAACTTTTAAACTTGACCTTATGGGTCCATTGTAATAAGGTTAAGTTGAAAAATCGGTAACCAATGTTACCGAATAGGAGGAATTACAAATTTTTTATCAATGGATGAAACCCCTGTTAAATTGTCCACTCTTTGCCGGAATAGAGCAGGAAGAGCTCAATGGGATGCTGGACTGTCTGCGCCCGCGGCTGGCGAAATACAGTAAGAACCAGTATGTCACTATGGCTGGATCGCCACTGGAAGGGGTAGGTATAATCCTGGAAGGGGAAGTGGCAGTAACCCGAGAAAATGCTGAGGGGAACCGCATAATTATGGCGGTCCTGGAGCCGGGGGATATTTTCGGCGAAATGGCCGCTTTTGCTGCTCACCGGGAATGGCCGGCCAGCGTTCAGGCACAGGAAGCCTGTACGGTTATCTTTCTGCCTCCGGATAAAATAATCGGGAACTGTGAAAACCAGTGCGAAGGACACCGCCAGCTGATGAAGAATATGCTGCGGATTGTTTCTACCAAGGCCCTAACGCTGAATCGTAAAGTGGAATACCTGGCCATCCGCAATCTGCGCAGCCGGATCAGCGCTTTTTTACTGGAAGAATACCAGAAAACGAGCTCACCCTATCTGGAGCTACCCTTCAAACGCCATGAACTGGCCGATTATTTAAATGTTTCCCGCCCCTCCTTGTCCCGGGAACTGGCTCGCATGCGCGATGAAGGCATCATTGACTTTCATCGCAA
>CAZLYH010000101.1:0-4697 GCA_964563775.1 uncultured Syntrophomonadaceae bacterium
CTTCCTGGTTAATCCGGCCTGGCTCCTGGCCGCCGGGGCGGGGAAACCAGGTGTGATATCCTCTTTTGTCCACAACCTCAACTCTTCCCTGGTGCTCGAACCAGGCGTTTTGATCGCCTTTTTACTTTGCTTTCTGGGGTTGTCCATAAACGATCTGGGGTCCATCCAGGCGGTGGGGTCTTTCCTGCAGGCAGATAATATGCCCGGGCGCATTACCCGCGGAGTAGCTGCTACCGGGGCCGCCAACGTTCTGTCAGGATTCCTGGGCGTGATCGGCCCGGTCAACTTTTCCTTCAGTCCGGGAATTATCGCCTCAACCGGTTGCGCTGCCCGCCGGAGCCTGGTCCCTACCAGTCTGGCCCTCCTGCTGCTGGCCTTTCTTCCCCGGGTGCTCTTTTACCTTTCTTTTATTCCCTCGGTGGTTATCGGCACTGTATTACTCTACATTATGTGTACCCAGGTAGCCGCCGGACTTACGACCGCGTTTGACGCCCTGCAGGAACTGGGAGAGCCCCGCTTTGACAACCTTTTGGTGCTCGGCCTGCCCATCCTGGCCGGAATAATAGTAGCTTTTTTGCCCCCGTCCGTCACGGCAACCTTCCCCACCACCCTGCAGCCGGTACTTAGCAATGGATTTGTCGTGGGTATAGTTTTGGCATTGCTGCTGGAGCATGTGGTTTTCCGCAAATAAGAATTGACACAGGAGAACCGTCCGAGACCACTGAAAAAGTACCCTTTGAATGCCATTTTCATCTATAAGGAAAAAGTCTGCTATCAGAGATTGCCATTATTAAGGCTTTCTAGAGAACGCCTTTTATTGGTGTAAAGCCCTGGATTCACAATTTCACGACTTTTTCAGTGGTCTCGAACCGTCCCTTTGTGTCCATGTGTCTCTTAAAACTTATCCCCGACCGCGAAATGATATACCCGGGCATAGTTCTGCCCGATAGCCAGATCCACGCATTTTTGGCTGTTGTTATAGATGGCACTCCACTGGGTATTGTACAAAATGCCGGTCTTTTCATCCAGATAGTCAACTAATTTGGCGGCTTTTAGCAGGTTCATTCCATCCTGGGCGGTTATTACTCCATCCTTTTCTTTTAATCCGGTGAGGACGATTTCATAACGATCCTGTCCCTCGCCAAAGTTGTACTTTTCGCCCGGAGTCAGATAGAAATTGGTACATGCCTGGTAGGAGGTTTCCGGTTTTAAAACCTGCATTTCATTGTTCACGTATTCTACAATCACACTATTCCCCTGGGCATCGGCTATCTGGTAGTGGAAACAGCTATTCGCGGAATCGTGCATGTCATACTTTTTCAGCAGGGCCACCGCTTCGTCTACCGTAGCCGCTTTGTCCAATAGCAGGCGGATAGCCGTAGTACTGTTGATGTCCACCTTTTCGGTTTCCTGCCGGGTAGGTTTATCCGGCAGCAACAGTACCCCTACTGCCAGTCCTTTTTCATTGATGCCGTCCAATGGTACATAAGGTGCGGCCAGGGCCAGGATCTTAGCAAAAAACTTATCCGGCATATAGTCATCCTGGTAACCAAGGAAAGCCAGGTTGACCATGGATATGCTCTCATATCCGTCAGCCGGTTGGGTATGGACTATTACTCCCGGCGAATAGCCCATGTCGAAATTTCTCCCGAAAATATAATCCCCCTCCGGGGTAACCGCATTAAAGGTGCTGCAGCTCAACTCAGGCCCGGTAATGGTAATGGGAATCCCCTTCAAAAGCCTTTTCGCTACGAAATCTATTAGTTCTTCGTCATTGCCGGCCCCGACTTTTAAGAAATCGTCAAAGCCATAGTCACCGGCATATTCCATGGTATAGAAGCCGTAATCGTCCACTTTCTTAATGCTGTTGACGGTCTTAATTTCGCTGCGGAATAAAACTCCCATCCCAACGGCCAGAAGAATTACCACCACCAAAATGCCAAGCAGCGTTTTTTGCCAGAATCCCCTCTTCTTCCTGGACATGTCAACCCTCTCCCCTTCACCACCATTTTGCTTAAAGATACCTTATTCTATCTTTACTGACAACAAGTAACAGATAATTTGTTTTAGTTTAAATATTCATTTATTAAAAAACACCAGGGGACGGTTCTCCTGTGTCCTGGACATTAACACAGGAGAACCGTCCCCTTGTGTCTCCTACCGCTGGGCGGCCCGCAGGGCAACCGCCAGCACAAACCATTTGGGGGCCGGGTCGTCCGGGCGGTGTTGCTCCTCTATTAAGCCGGCTTCTCTGGCTTTGGTTATAATTTGCTTTTTCCAATCATCCCCGCTACCGCCGTCCCTATTTGGTCCGGCTGAAGCGGCCACAAGTGATTTGATTTGCTCCCCGGGAAATAATGTTCCCGGGCAGGCAGTAGCCATCACTTCCCGGTGCAGTTTAACTTCCAAATCAGACTTGTAATACCCGTTTAGCCAGACCAGCAGCTCTACCAGGGCGGTGATCTGCTGATCGGTTGGCCTTTCATTCATAAAATTACCGCTCAGACAGACGCCGATGCTGTTTCCATTTACCCCCGGCCCGGCATGCGCCCCGATAGCCTCCAGGGGCCTCCCCCGTTCAATGCTGCCATTCTTTCTGATAACGAAATGATAACCGATACCCGCCCATCCCCGCGCCAGGTGCCAGGTATGAATCTCGGCAGCCGGCACATCCGGGCTGGCCGAATGGTGCAGGATTACCAGGCTGGTAGAAGCTCGGTTCTTCAGCCCGTTAAACTGCAGGTTGCTTGCAATGATTTCCATAGACTTATCCTCCCCAATTTGAAAATTCGGCCGGACCGGCCTAGATTATTGGCTGGGCTTCTGCATGCAGCCCAGGCAATTAACTGGGGTCTGATTTATCCAGGCCGTGACTGCCATCGGCAACGTCCCAGACGCCACTAAATGGCAGCATCCTACATTCCCCAGCCTAAATAAACATGGTTATCACTGCAAAAGGGGAGTTTGGGATTCCCGGGGTCCCGGAAGGGCGCAGAAATGTAAAAGCCGTCGGGGAAGAAAAGGTTAAATGAAAGAGCAACCGTCAGCCGGTAGGGCAGTTCAACACGGCCTAAAATCAGCCCCGCCCCCCGTTTGGATCGGCGAACGTCGGTTATTTTCTTGGTTCTGCAAATTAAGCTGGACGATGAATTACTTCCCACAATGATGAATCCAAGCCCTGATTAATGGACTTGGCTAGAATGAGCAGAACCTTGGTTCCAAAGGTAATGTTGCCAGGGCAGGATTACTTAGCATGAATTTACCGTCTGAAACCCCAATATTATTGGTCTCCATTATGAGCGGTTTACCCCGGGCGGCAGTTCACTCCGGCCTTTCCCCGGGTGATTAACCTGACCAATTCCATTTTCCGAATGGAACCAGAGACCCCCGTATTACTTTTCCAGAACGCGGCGGCGAGTTACCTGTTTCGGCCTCACCTATAATTGATCGGCGATCCGTTTGAGTTCAACCGCCATTGCACTCAATTCCTCAATGCTGGCACTCATTTGCTCGGTAGCGGAAGCCTGTGCCTGGCTAATTTCGTTGCTGTGCTCAACCTGTTTTACGGCATCGCTGACGCTGGCTTCGATATTTCTGGTCAGGCTTTCAATCTCGGCGGCGGTTTGTTTAGACTCGTCTGACAGCTTGCGGATCTCCTCGGCTACCACACCAAAGCCGCGTCCGCTTTCCCCAGCCCGGGCCGCCTCGATGGCAGCATTGAGGCCCAGCATCTTAGTCTGATCGGAAATTGCCTTGATGAGGCCTAGAACATTATTAATATTTTTGGCAAAATCGGAAACCGACCGGATGGTTTGTTCCATCTGTTTTTCACTATCTCGCATGTCGGTGGCCGCAGTCGCAATCTCATTAATCGCCTGTGCTACTTCTCCCAATGAAGCGTCCAGATTGCCGGCCATTTTTTTTACCGCGTCTTCCGTATCCATTCCGGCAATTATCAATAGACAGCCACTGACCTCTCCATCGGGCTCGACGATGGGAATGTAGTTGCCATGAAAGGCAAAACCGGCCCACTCCTTAGGAATCATGTTTTCAATATAGCGTTTCTCCCGCATGGCTTCCCAGGCCGGATCATAGTCTGGCAAAGGCGCGCCCACCTCCAGCTTGAAATCCATTACGTCTCCCCGCAGCAAGATATCCACAAACTTTTCCCGGTCGGTCACCGCTATTACCACGTCACGCTTGAACCATTTCTTGAACCAGGGCATAATCATGGCTACTGCATCTACAAACTCGCGGTTGATCATCTAAACACCCTCACTTTCAAAGATTGCTGGCTAAGAAGGTTTCTTTGCCTGCCTGGTGCTGTGCTTACTCCAGACGTTTTACCCACTCTTGAGAAAAGGCTTGCGACCAGTTTATTTTCCCTAAAAACTGTGCTGCCCGCGCCAATTAATCACTCTTCCCCTGGGCAGGCGCGGGCTCGACTTGTGACATTCCCCAGTTCAGCGCAACCCTTGCATTTACCCACCCTGGAATTTTGCCGATTTCTTCTCGCCTCCAGCCATGTAAATTTGCTTGATCAACCCGGCTGCCACCGGGCCGATCAAAGCATAACCAAAGGGTTCGTCAAGATTCGTCAAAATTCCTACTTAACCATGACCTTTTTCTCACTTGTCGAGACTATTCCGTTTAGGCTCAAGCCCAGGCGGTAGTCAAAATCGTTTTTATCATCCGCA
>CAZLYH010000102.1:0-4662 GCA_964563775.1 uncultured Syntrophomonadaceae bacterium
ATATCGATGATACGTTCAATGGTTTGGGGTGCAGTGATGGTATGCAGGGTAGCCAGCACCAGATGACCGGTCTCGGCGGCGGTGATGGCCGTAGAAACCGTTTCCAGATCCCGCATTTCCCCGATCATTATTACATCCGGGTCCTGGCGCAATGCCGAACGCAGGGCATTATGGAAACTCATGCTGTCCCGGCCGATCTCCCGCTGGGTAATCAGGCTTTTGTTATTGGAGTGAATATACTCAATAGGGTCTTCCAGGGTGACAATATGACAGGCCCGTTCCTGGTTGATCTCGTTAATGAGGGCGGCCATGGTGGTGGACTTGCCGCTGCCGGTGGGACCTGTAATCAGAATAAGGCCGGCCGAATAGCGGGCCAAGGAAGGTACAATAGGTGGCAGCCCCAGGTATTCAGCGCTGGGAATCAGGGTGTTGATAACCCGGCAGGCGATGGCCCACAGACCCTGGTGGCGGTAAATATTGATACGGAAGTTGCCCGTTTCCCACATCTTGTAGGAGGTATCCACTTCCCCTTCTTCTTCCACCTGGGCAAAGCGTTCTTTGCCCAGAATTTTTTGGGCCATGGCAATGGTATCCCCGGGCTCCAGAATGGTGTCATTCAGGTTCTTCAGGCGGGTGCTTATCCGCACTATGGGCGGAGAAAAGGGGGAAAGATGAATGTCTGATGCCCCCCGGGCGACTGCCTCTTTTAACAGGCGATCCAACAGCAATGGATAACACTCCTCTCTCCTGATATCTATAAATATGGGTGCATAGGGGTGGTAAGAAAAGTATTATAAAAACTCACCGGCCTGCCCGCATGCGGACAGCCCGGTGACAATTTTTGAAATCGGCAAATCCATTACGATGGGATATGAGTAGTAACCTCTTCCCAGTGTATCGATTCCCAGCCGCTGTTGGCCGGGTCGAGGAAATGAGGCGGCATTTCGTTTTCCATGCGGGGGTCATGGGCATAACTTTGTTTGTAGCCGGCTATGGTTTGAAAGTCGATACTAAAATCAATTTCCGGAGGCTTGTCGGTCATCTGCCGGAAATTCTGGGCCACCGAGCCAAACATGGTCAGGGTGTCCTTGGGTTGGAGGCTATTTTCTATCTCAAAGCTCCCCAGTAAAGCGCCCAGGGTTTGCTCCAATGCCCATAAGTCGGTCCAGTTAGTCTCATAGCCAAAAGACTCATCAATGGCAAACAGGGCGGCGTTGATATACATGTTGGTGGGAGCGGTATCACGAGGGGCCAGGTTTAGACTGGCATTAAATGTTTGAGGAGCCTGCCCCCAGTTATAGGCGAAGTTATCCGTTGGTGTGGGAAGCAATAAATACTTGTATTTATAAGATATCTGTGAGGGCCAGTTCCAATGGATGGTGCGGATCTGCCGCTTGGCTATGATTCCCAGCATATCATCTCCGTCTCCGCCCACCTCGGTGTACAGAAAGTCATCCCCATCCATGATATTTTGGAAGGTGGTGTTGCTGTAGGTAACCCCCGGGTAGGTGGCTCCATTAAACCCAGGTATATTGTCGGGATGACGCCAGTCACAGGGATCGTGCCCGGTTATGAAAATGTCGTTGGCAGAAGCAATGGTAAGCTTTCCGTCCAGCTGTCCGGAAACGAAGACATTACCCATGGAAGGATTGTATTTACCGGCAATAGCAGGAAAACCACTCCCCATATCATGAGGACCGTTGCCGGTCTGGCCGTCCACATAGATGACCCCGTTGGGCGGCAGGGGCAGTGAGGGGATGGAATTACGCAGGGCGGCAAAGGATTTGTAACCGGTTTCTGTTCCTCCTTCGACCTTGAAATATAGATCTTCGGTGGAGGAAGCTTCGTTTCTCCAAGCAGGTAAGTATTGATAGCTGTTGAACCACTGAGAGATTGTGCCTAAATTCAAGTTCTGGTGGGCAAACCGGTACTCCACCCCGTTAAAGTACCATTTCCCGGAGGTGCGGTCATAATAGCGCACATCATAGCTGTCTCCTTTCAGCCAGATGCAGGTGCGGCCATCGTAATAGTGACCGTCTATTTTGGCCAGGGCTCTTAGCTCAGTGTTGCCCGGGGGAAAGGTAATACCCTTGGCCAGCTGCTGGTGGCCTTGGCGGAAGATGCGCGGGTCATACAGGGGGTCATTGCCCAGCCAGGATGCAGCCCAATCGTAGGATTTGGGATATATCACGATGCCATCTTTATAGGTAACCAGCCCGTAGAAGACCGGCATGTCATCAATATCAAAAATATCAATGAGATCGACATGGATTTCCTTGTTGCTGTGAATGGGACCGTAAACCCTGTCACCCATGCGCCATTTTACCGGATCCCCCTTACTGTCAGTATCAGAGTTGCTGATCATCATGTACTGGGTAAAGGTGCGCTTGAAGAGTTCTACTTCAATGGTGCGCATCTGCTGGGTATTGTTTTTTGGCCAACCGGTGGAACGGATCACCACCTGGTTTTGCGCCGGCTGAATTTTACCCCCTACATCAATAAGCGGTACCCGGATCTGGAGGCGAAAGTTGTTGTTGGTATCGGCTGATTTATCCTTGGGAGTGTAGATGTGGTAGTTGCTATCCGAGGTTTGGTCACAGTCAAACTTGCTGCTGTCCTTGTAAAAATCCGGGTTGTCATTAAGGCGCCACAGATATTGGTTGTAACCTTTTTCTGCATTATAGAGCGCCTTTTCTCCCCCCACAAAGCGGCCAATAAGACTGGTGTTGCCTTCACTGATGTTGATAGCGGCTACACCTAGAATAGTGATGACTACCAGCAGGATCAACACCAAAGGCAGAGCCACACCGCGTTGATTGCTAATCGGGTTTGCAAACTTCACCACACACACTCCTTCCCCCGGGGGAATATTCTAATCGACGTCAATTTTAACATCATCGAAAACGGAGTTGCCGTCCTTATCGTTGGCGGCAGCTCGCGCTGTAAGTGTAGGGCACCAGGGCCAACTTGTAGCTTGATTCCCGGCCGTTACCTTAACCTGCAAGGGGTTGCCGGGGTCGGGTTCAATAGTGATCCGGTCAGAATGACTTCCCCCCACTGACCAGATAACTTCCTGATTGGTAACGTTGGCTGGCCAGAACTGCGCCTTTACTATTACACTCATGTTTCTTTGAACTGTAATAGTATTAGGCTTATACCAAGTATTGTTCTTACCTAGGATTGCGATCTTATAAGGAAGAACGTCAGGAAGCTCTTCCTCTTCTTCCACCGGTTCACTGTACATGGAGCCCGGGGCGCGGTTGCGGGGAAAATAAGTGGAGGCTACCTGGTACTCCCGGAAGCGTTCCTGACCGGACGGCCTATTTGCATCGGCCACCGCCAGGGCGATATCCACTTTACCGGTGGCAGCATCGATCGTAAAACTGTCGGCTTGATTGGTGGTTCCGGACAGGATATCTTCCCAATCGGCACTGTCGTCAGGAAAGTTTAGCTGGGCAATCTCCTCCCCGGTGGCCGCCTGAAGAACGGTCCGCTGCAGGGTGGAGCCGCTGTAGCGGTAGCAGATTTTTTCCCAGGGGTCGGTGCCGGCGCTGAGATTATATTTATATATCACCAGCTGCTTACCGCTGTCCAGGGCCTGCACGGCAGCTTCCGCCGCGGTGGGTTGTTCGGCACTGCGGATTTCGCGGCTGAGCAGGGTCAGAACGCTGTTGGTGGCGGAAATTTTAGGGTTAATGGCTTCATTATGCGCCCAGGAGTGGTAGCTGCCAAAGAAAACCTCGAAGATTACCGCCAGGGTAATGCCTATAAGGGCCAGAACCATTAACAGTTCCACCAATGTAAAACCGGCCTGGCATTCGCCTGGATGCTTTCTCAAAGGTGCATGCATAGAGTGAACCTCCTTCCGGTTGTCGGGCGCAAGTCATCATTCCACGGTCAGCGATATATTGCGGGTCTCCCCGGGACTATCCAGGGTTATTTCCGCCAGGTAACCAACGAAAACATAAAAAGGAGTAATTCTTAAACTGGTTATATCCGGGCTACTGTCAAAGCGCAGGCTGAACCCTGCCGAAAGTGCTGCCTGGGGATTGGGGAGGGGAATTTCTTTTACATCCGATGATGCCTGCAATTCCTCCAGATCCTCAAGGTTGATTACCTCCTTCCATTCCCCTTCCTCGTTAAGGTTGGGAAGGGAATCGGTGGTCTGGTTATCATAAAGAATGATAAAATCGTCTGCTTCCGAGCCATTAGCCATTGAAATAAAGCTCTTATCCCCTAGCGGATCGGCACTTTTTAGCGTAAGAACTATATTACCAGGGTTTACTGCCGTGCCCGGGGCATATTGGCTGAGGTCGGCACGGAAGGCCAAGCGATGTTGATTGTCAGGGTGAAGAGACGCTGGCGGAACGTAAAGTTCCGGTTTGGCTTCCCAATCGGGGCCTTCCAATTGCCATAGATTAAACACCTGGATGTCCTCCTCGTCGTCTTTCCATTTCTCCCAGTTTTCTTCATCAGCCGGCTGTACGTGGTTAACCGGATAGCTGGCCGCGATGGTATAGGCACCAAAGGGCCACAGGTCGGTAAAGGTTTTGGTAACGGTCTGCCCTGACCCCAGTACGTCACCCGCGCTCATTGCAATGGTAGTGTCATAGCCCGGACCGGTAACCCCAACAGCGCCCAGGGCGGCGGCCGGAGAGGCAA
>CAZLYH010000103.1:0-4593 GCA_964563775.1 uncultured Syntrophomonadaceae bacterium
TGATGTTTTGAACCTTGATATCAAAGGTGCCGAGAGCGGCAACCATATTCCCGGTGCCTGCTCCTTCCAGGATAACATCCCCGGCGGCAAAAGCATTGTCGCCCGTTCCATAGGTAACCCAGATTCTCTCCGCGCCATCGCGCTGTCCGTTGCCAGTTCTATCAACTACCGGAAAGTCCTCCGAAAGCTTGGTGGGGAACGATGCGGTAGCAATCCAGGGATTCGCAGGGGTTGGAGTAGTCCGGTAATCAAAATCGGTAACCTCAACCTTGATAACACCGACTTTATCCTCCCCTATGATATCTGAGTAATCAAACTGGCCGAGACTTCCGGTTTGCACCACCGAGCCCGTGGAAGCAGCTTCCGCTGCCGGCGGAGCCACGAATACCGGGGCCAGCAGGGCCAGGCACAGACATAGAGCCATAATAATGGACAGGCTCTTGTTCCTTCTTAGCATTGTTAAACCTCCTTTAAAATATGGTTCTTCGCAAAACTGAAATAATAACTGCGATAAAACCGAATTCATAATCCAGAATCAACTCAGGTCGTCAGCCGACAAGGGCCCAGCTTAACTGCTCGGGCATCCCCCCCTGATATGTAATCTCAGGTGATCGGTGAAGGATATTTCGCCATGATCCTTCACCAGAAATACATGGCTGGTAGATGAGACGACAAATGGAACCCTGCGGTTCCATTTTTTCTCTCTATTGGTTATTATGTTCTTTTTCGACAAATTTGCTTACAATCTATTTTGTTAATTGACTTTCCAAAAGTAAATCAGCCAGGCCCTCCGCAGAAGACCTGGCTGACAACTGAGCTTGAGACTATTAAGCTGGTGTTTTAGAACTCGACTACTACGGTTCTGCTGGCAGGATCCCAGCCGACTGTAGCACCCAGAGCTTCGGCCAACCAGCGGGCCGGCAGCATGGTGCGGTCATTGGTGATTTCCGGAGCCACATCCATAACTACGGCTTCGCCGTTGACGGTCATGGTGGTGCTGCCGATGGTGGCTACTACCGTGTTGTCACCCTTGGTCAGGGTAACCGTCTGGGCAGCCTGGTCCCAAACCACATTTTCCTCAGCTACGCCCAGCACATAGGCCAGGTAGCGATAAGGAACATAGGTGCGGTCATTTTTGATGTAGGGAGCTACATCCATAACCCGGGTTACACCATTTACAGTGTAGATGTTGGAACCGATTACAAAGGTGCCGCTGCCGGCAGCTTCGTTTTCTACCGGCGGTACGGTAGCGTTATCCGCAACATCGCAATCAGCAGCCCGGTCGTAAATGAAACGCCCGGTGTCATTGAAAGCATTGGCATAGTCGCTCAAGTACAGGTCGTTCAAGAAATCTGCTCCGGTCTCGGCAGCGTAGAAGCCCACCTTGCCGGTCGGGGCAGTGCGGTCAGCAGTTACATAAATATCACTGATTTTAATCTTGGCAGGGGTCTTGTAGCTGCCGGCGCGAATGGGGATGATTAGGAGGTTCTGACCGCTTCTGGGGGTGGTGATTTTCACATCATCCAGCTCCAGAACTACGTCGCCTTCCAGGACTTCCACTTTGGGAACCTTGGAGAAGCGATAGCCTTCGTCCAGGTAGAACTTCAGAGCGGTAGCATAACCATCAAACTCATCAATCAGGGCATCAGCCTTGGTTTCTGTTACGATTACGTCCCCGACCTTCTGTTCCTTGACACCCAGAACTACCTTGGGGGTGTCAGCTTCCAGAGTAATCATCGGCACTACGTTGGATACGACTACTTCACCCTCGACTCCAGCTTTACCAGAGACCTTCAGGGTAATATCGCCACGTTGGCTGGGAGATACTTTGACTTTCAGTTTCTTAATAAGGACCTTGGCGCCTTCCTGGGCGTTTTCACTGGTCTTGGTAACAGTAAACTTCAGAGTTTTGGCATCGATGAACTGAGCTTCACTGAACTCGATGGAGCTATTGTTTACAACTTCTCTCTTGCCAGTCATCGACATGGTATTGTTTTTTTCGCTGGGATCATAGTCCTGCCACTCCACACCGGCAGGCAGTTCGAGCATAATGGTTCTGCCTTCTACCAGGGTTCCCGGAGCAACTTCTTCAATAAAGAAGGTACCGATGTACTGGTCTTCCTGTCCGGCAACCAATTCAGTAGTCTTGTCCTGGGTCACGGCAGCGGCATAGTCCACATACTGACCCACAACCAGAGTCTGCTCGGTAACGCCAGGGCCTTTGACCCTTACTTCGATATCTTGACCTACGCGGGCCACTTTTTCATCAACGGCGACGCCGACATTGACGATACTAAGGAAGCCCTTCTCCTGGGAAACATCATAAATCTTGTCAGGAGCCGCGAATTTTATTTTGTCGCCATCGTCGTAAATGGTACCGGAATTTCTATAGTCCTGGAACGCCCATTTACCGCTAATCAGCGGGTCACGGCTTCCTTCGGGATCAACAAAATAGAAGCCTTTGCTTTCCATTTCCAGGATAATGTTTCCTCCCTGAGCCTTGATGCTGCCGGGAACCAGGTCAATAATGCTCAGCATATCCAGCACTTCTCCGCCACTGGGAACCTTGCGCACGCTCTTGATGGTGGAGATGGTTTTGCCGGTAGCATTAACAGTAGCCAGCTTCAGACCAAGGGAATCGCTGAAAACGCCCCCGGAAGAGACGACGTCAATGTTAACATCGCCGGCGAAGTTGGTGGTGTCGATGTTCTTAAAGTGCAGATAGAAGACAGCGTCTTCGTCACTGGCACCGGAAAAACCAGTAATTTTGACATTGAAGGAACCGTAGACCGCCTGCGGGCCGTAACCAAAATCAGTTCCGTACAGTTCAATGTCAGCATCGGTTAAAGCCGTATTGGCAGGCAGTGAATAGGTGATGTCAGTGCCCAAAAACGGAGCATCATAAGCCGTTGCCCCGGACAACTTGGTGGGATATCCCACGGTGATAGTCTGCGGGCTGGCGGAAGAGGTCTCGTCTACGAAGGACTCCCAATCGCTGACCACGACCTTGATGGTGCCCAGGTTCTGATCAGGTGCCTGTCCAACAAACTTATGATCTACAACCGTAGCTGTAGACATAGCTTGGGCTGCCGGCGGAGCCACGAAAACCGGGGCCAGCAGAGCCAGGCACAGGCACAGAGCCATAATAATGGAAAGGCTCTTATTGCGTCTTAGCATTTGTTTTCCTCCTTATAAATGTAATATTGCTTAGAGTTGATTCTGGATTATGAATTCGTCAGGTGATCAAATCCCCGTGGATAAACTCAGGTTTTTGGCTTCCCCCTTTCGACTGATTTCTCTAGGTGTTCAGTAGGGGCCGCATTGACAGCGGTCATGGCACCTCTACCATGTATGACCAGTTATTAAGACGAGCCCGCCCGGGGATTTGTTCCATCTACGCACAAACTTTTGTCGAACCTTTTCCATTTTTGGCAGGTACAATTGCCGCATATATGGCAATTAACCCCCTGTATAAAACATTTTTATGGGCTATTACTGGTTTAATCTGGTTGCGTTCCTTCGACAATTATGTAATATATGGCGTACTTTCTTTTTCTGTTCCATTTCTGTCTTTTTATGTCGCAAATTAGTTGGTGCCAAGGGTAGTGCCAAGGGGACGGTTCTTCTGGCATCATTTCATGATTTCAATATAAAACAGGGGGACGGACCTGGCGTTCTCTGCCCCACCAGGTCCGTCCCCCTGCTTACCCCTCTGCTTTATTTAGTTTCCCGGTTCCTCCCTATTATAATGATAAGTAAACTCCGCCTCGGCGATATGCTCCTCGATCCGTTCCAGGCGCCGGGCCATTTCCTTCAGGCCCCGGCAAAGAGCCAGGACTGAAGCCATTATCTGCTGTTCATCCCGGGCTTCCTGGGCATCGCCCGCCAGCTCCTTCAGCAGGCTTAAGCCCAGGTACCAGCTCTGCTGGGCAGTTGCCGGACTGCTCAGTGCCTCCAGTTCCTGCCCGGTTGTAAGCAGAACCCGGCACTGCCGGAATTTCCCGCCTTTAATGTCGCTGATATAATCTGCATCCAGATAACCATACACCATGTCATTTTTGGTGACCGCTTTACGCATTTTTACCGGAACAAAAACCCGCCTCCCCAGATAAAACGGCAACACCCCGCCACTGCGCTGGAACAACTGTCCCAGCTGCTGCCGCTGGGCCTTCAGGTCTACCGCATAGCTGCGGCCCAGCGCGGCCAACACCGCCTTAATCCCCCGCCGGTCCACCAGGACTTCTCCGGAAGGCAGCCACAGCTCAGTAGCATTACCGGTGTCCGTATACACCGGCCTCATCCCTATAATCACCTCGCGAACCTGTTCCACTCTGGCCTCTGTCATCAAACCTGCCCCCTTTGATGGAAAACGGCACCATCCTGCTTGCAAATAGGTACCATAATATCCATATGTTGTTACGATAACAGTCTAACATAATTTGACGGCTTGTAGAACAGGTGTTCGGTATAAAGCCGGTTAATTTCTCCTTGACTTTTAAGGCGGAAAATCAATTTCCCCGCCCGGCTATACGGCAACTGACACAGGGGGACGGTTCTGCTGTGTCATTCCCTGGCAATTAAATGACACAGCAG
>CAZLYH010000104.1:0-4497 GCA_964563775.1 uncultured Syntrophomonadaceae bacterium
AGGCCTTTCTCCGGGTGCCAGCAGTATGTCGGCCCCCAGGTGAGAAGAAAAAATTCCCGGTCCTGTCGAGGGTAATTCCAGCCAGGTCCGGAAAATCAGATCTTCTTTCAGGTTACCCAATAATACGCTCCTGCCCTGCCGTATCAAACCAGTCGCCACATTGATCATGGCAGTGGTTTTACCGGTCTCAGGCTGTGGGCTGAGCAAAATAACTATCTGCAATGCCTCTCCCCCCCCTTTTTCCCCTTAGCAGAGGTTTTTGATTTCCTGCCATCATTATAAACCAGCTATTCAAAAAGTTAAATTGACATATGCTCATAATCGGCATAAAATTTAACCAGAACATTGACATCAAGAAGGAGAACTAAATGGCTAGAATTCCCAAATGTAGAAGGGTAGAGTTTTACCCTGCAGTAAAAAGCTTTAAACCGGCCGGAATACCCCGCCATTGCCTGGAGCGGGTTACCCTGAGGGTGGAAGAAATCGAAGCGTTGCGCCTCAAAGACCAGTTGGGACTGGAACAGGAAGAATGTGCCCAGAAAATGCGGGTTTCCCGTCCTACTTTTCAGCGCATCCTGGTAGAGGCTCATGCCAAGGTAGCTGATGCTCTGATTAACGGTAAAGAGATTTTTATTGATGGCGGGGATTATTGTTTGGGACCGGCCAATTGTCGTCGGGCGGCAAGGGGTCGATCGGCGTCTTCTTGTCTCTTCGGGGAAGAGGAGGGGTCTTTGTTAGCCGAAGAGAAAGGAGGAAAACAAGAGATGAGAGAAAAGATTGCCATCTGTGCAGCGGGGGACACACCTGCTTCTCCGGTGGATGGTCGTTTTGGTCGCTGTGCCTTTTTTATGGTCTGGGATCCGGAAAAAGAAGAGTTTATAACGCTTAGAAATGCCGGGCCGGAGGCTGAACACGGGGCGGGTACTGGTGCTGCCCAAACCCTGTTGCAGCATGGAGTCGGGACAGTGGTTGCCAGCCGGATCGGCCCCAAGGCATGGGCGGTTTTAAACCGGGCCGAGATTAAAATAGTGCAGAGCCCGGAGGGAAATGATGTAGATACGGCCTTAAAAAAGCTCCAGTCTGGAGATTTGGATCCTCTGGACGCGCCAAATAATAAATAGGGAGAGTGACAGGTATGAAAATAGCCATTGCCCAGGAAGGTACGACAGTTTGCCAGCACTTTGGACACTGTGAGCAATTTGCCCTCTACGACCAGGAGGCCAATCGGTGGTCAATGGTGGACAATCCCGGCCACCAGCCCGGTTTTCTGCCCGGCTTTCTGCGCAAGCTGGGAGCGGATGTAATCATCGCCGGAGGTATGGGCGCCAGAGCCCAGGAGTTGTTCGTTGATTTAGGGATGGAGGTAGTAGTGGGAGCCAGTGGGCCGGTTCCGGAAGTAGTAGACCAATTCCTCAAAGGGGAATTAAAGAGCAGCGGGGAGACCTGCTCCGAGCACCAGCATCTGTGTGGTGATGACCACCACCACGAGCACGGTTGTAAAAGTTAAGCCATAGATCCCCCATTTGGAGCCGCCTGCACCAAGTGCAGGCGTTTTTTTATATGGTGTTTCCACCATGCTCTATTAACTACTCCTGCGTATTTATGCCTCCAAACAGGGTCTTTATTCCATTGGAATCAAAATTGTAAATAAGGTCGTGAACAGAGCAGGGAGGAGCATTTTCATACCACATAATTGACATATGCTCATAAAAAAGAATAAAATGAGATGCGGATAGTGAACATAAGACCAATAAAATTATCATGGAGCACCCATTGGGAAGAAGGGGTGAAAAGATATGCGTATTGCCGTAGCGGGAGGAAAAGGTGGCACCGGTAAAACCCTCCTGGCGACCTGTATGGCTGAATGGCTGGCAGGCACTAATCCGGTACTGGTCGATGTAGATGTTGAAGAGCCTAATGCTGCTCTATTTATTGCTCATAGTATGGAAAAGGTAAAACCCGTTTACAGGAAAACTCCCTGGATCGATTTGGAGCGGTGCGATTTCTGCGGGAAATGTGCGGATATCTGTGAGTTTAACGCCCTGGTCATAGTGGAAGGAGAGGTGCTTCTTTTTCCTGAATTATGTCATTCCTGCCAGGCTTGTCATCATCTCTGCCCCCAGAAGGCAATATCATTACGGGATTATTGGGTGGGCCAAACCGAGGCAGCCAGGATTGAGAAAGGCGGCAGGTTGGTTACCGGGAGGTTGAAAGTAGGTGAAGCTCGCTCCTTACCGGTTATTGCGGCAGCCAAGGAGCAGGGCCGGGGAGGGGAATGGGAAATTATTGATTGCCCTCCTGGAACCAGCTGTCCGGTAATGGAGGCTTTACAGGGGTGCGATGGCTGCCTGCTGGTTACCGAGGCAACGCCATTCGGCGTGCATGATTTGTCCCTGGCCCTGGAAGGAGTACGAATGCTGCATCTTCCAGTGGGATTGGTAGTAAACCGCTGGCAGGGAGATGACAGTGGACTGGACAACCTTGCCAGTAAGTGGCAGATTCCCATATTGGCTCGAATTCCCTATGATGCTGACCTGGCCTCTCATTATGCTCGGGGATTAAACCCCCTGTCTGCGTTCCCTTGGCTGGAACAGATGATTAAAGATATCTTTGAACATATCAGGGGGTGGGGATAATGAAAACCGTGTTTCCGGGCCGGGAAATTCTTGTGCTTAGTGGGAAAGGAGGAAGCGGCAAAACCTTTTTGGCCTCATCTTTGATTGAAATGATGCATCCCTGTGTAGCCTGTGATTACGACGTGGATGCGTCCAATCTCTTTATATTATTTCCCAGCCAGGAAATAGAAGTATCCGAGTACACTGGTGGGAAACTAGCCTTTATTGATGCCAACAGTTGTATCGACTGTGGCTTATGTGAAAGCATGTGTGCCTTTCACGCCATTGAGGAACAGAAGGTTAAAGCCATGTTCTGTGAAGGGTGCGGATTATGTACCCGGATTTGTCCGGTGGGGGCGGTTAGACTTATACCCCGCAACTCGGGGCGTTGGTATAGGGGGAAGCGTGATAGCGGGGAGCCTATTCTTTTCGCTGAGCTCAGACCGGGAGAAGAAAATTCCGGTAAGCTGGTGGCTTGCCTGAAAGACCGGGCTCGGGAAGAAGCGGCCCGCCAGCAGCTACCGCTGATTATATCAGATGGTCCTCCGGGACTGGGTTGCCCGGTGATATCAGCCCTGAGCGGTGCAGACCTGGTGGTGATGGTAGCCGAGCCGAGCGTATCGGGGAGCCAGGACCTTAAACGGCTCCATGAACTATTACAGGCACGGGCCGTACCGGCAGTACTCGTTATCAACAAGTCAGATCTTAACCCGGAGGGGAGAAAACATCTGGTGAGTTGGGCCCGGGAGGAGAATATTCCAATTATAGGGATGATTCCCTTTTGCCAGGAGGTATTTTCGGCTATTCGCCAGGGTATTTCCCCGGTTTCCTATCCCGCAATTCGCGAGCTCTTGAAGCCGATATGCGACCATTTAAACAGACTTAAAAGCAATTAAAAACATGCTTATACTCGGCGGCAGGACAGGGAAGGAACCAGGACAAGGGGATAGGGTCACAAACATTGACAAAATACTAAAAGGAAAGGGGAAGGCGTATGAGTGACGAAATCAGGGACAGGTTGATTAACACAGTTGATGATCAAAAACCCGTTACCGGTCAGGTCATCGACACAGAGAAAATGCTGCTGGGTTCACTTAACCAGGTGGACCGGGTCATTGCGGTTATGAGCGGCAAGGGAGGGGTAGGCAAGTCTACTGTTACCGCTTTGATTGCGAGTACCCTGGCCCGATCCGGCTATCGGGTGGGAATTCTGGATGCGGATATTACTGGCCCAAGTCAGCCCAGAGCTTTTGGTATTCAATCCAGTGAGCTTAGGGCCAGTCAGTTTGGAATGGAACCGCCCCGGACCCTCACGGGGATAAAATTAATCTCTATCAACTTTATGCTTCCCCATGAAGATGACCCGGTGGTCTGGCGAGGACCGTTGCTGGCTGGGGCAGTTAAACAATTTTGGGAAGAGGTCAACTGGGAGGATCTGGACTATCTAATCGTAGATTTGCCTCCGGGCACCGGTGATGTACCACTTACGGTGTTGCAGAGTATTCCCGTAGATGGTTTGGTTATCGTTTCCTCACCGCAGGATCTGGCATTAATGGTGGTAAAAAAAGCCGTTAAAATGGCCGGCAAATTGAATGTACCCATCCTGGGTCTGATAGAGAATATGAGTGAGGTGGTCTGTCCCCATTGCGGAAATCATCTGCGTATATTCGGAGATAGCCGGGGGGAACAGGCGGCACAGGAGATGAAAATTGAATTCCTGGGCTGCCTGCCCTGGGATCCCCGACTGACTAAAATGGTTGATGAAGGACGGGTAGAGGAATATCACTTATCCGAAGTCGACCAAATAGTGGGGCGGATTGCCAGCAAGGTGCAGGGAGACGGGAAATCCATGTAACGGTAAGGCCCAGGAATTACAAAGCAG
>CAZLYH010000105.1:0-4401 GCA_964563775.1 uncultured Syntrophomonadaceae bacterium
ATACCTCGCACTTTTAGTCTTGCTGTTCAGTTTTATCAGAACCTTTGCGCTAGCTCCTCTCGCTGCGCGCAAAAATTATATTATCATGCACCGCAAAGTCTGTCAAGAAATATCGGGCTTCTTCTTTTTGGTGCATCAGGAAAACCTCAACTTACTGCCAAACGTATTTTATTATATACCGCAATACGCGGTTTTTCAACGCTTTTAACCCCATTAGGCAAAAAAAAGAACCCCTCTACAGGAGTTCTTAAACTATGCCTAATCGGACCGCTTTTTCCGGGCTTTTTCAATATGGATGGCGCAATCCGGGCATACCATTTCGCATATTTTACAGGCAATACAGCTATCTTCGTCCTTGGGCTTTACGGTTGGCGTTCCGTAGACTCCCAGTTTCTCCGACCAGATGAGCACATCATTGGGGCATTTCTCTTTACAGAGTCCACATCCCTTGCAGTAGTCAGGGAATATATGAAAGATCGCTTTTTCCATTGCTTGTGAAATTGGTTCCAGCTTGGTCTGGGTCGGCATTATTTCGTCACCCCTTTCAGGAGCGATTCTTCCGCCATTTTCTTACCGATTTCCAAAGCGCGATAGTTTAATTCGCGCAGATCCGGGTTCTTTTCAAACTTATAGCCCAGTTTGTGTTCGAGCGCATCTTTAGCTGCTTCAAAGCTAACTACTCCAGTGAGCCCGATCACCGCTCCCATTATTATAATGTTGAAAACCCGGGGGTGTAATTCATGATTGGCAGTATCAATTGCTGGTAATCCTATAATTTGCTTGGCTTCCGCGGGGAGATCGTCCGGATCGACATCAAAACCGCTATCATATACATAGAGCGTATTGCCATCGGAATAGTGTGACGTCCTTCCAATCGCCCGCTGACTTAGAGCAATGACCACATCTGCTTTGCTAAATTTAGGGGCACCGATGCGCTGGTCGCTCACCTGAATAAAGGCAATAGAGACTCCTCCCCGTTGTTCCAGCCCAAAGTTGGGAATATAGATGGTCTGCATATTTTCATTGTAGGCTGCTTCGGCGAGAATTTCGGCAATGGATTGGACTCCTTGCCCCCCTTCACCCGCCAGAACAATTCTAATCAGCGACATTGGCTGCATCCCCCTTTCCCAAGGGATTTTTAAGTTCTCCGACCGGGAAATAATGCTCCATTTCATCCTCGAGGAAGTGCCAGGTCTGCTGTGCATTGGTCCGCCAGTTGGTGGGACAGGTCGACAAGACTTCCACAAAAGAAAAACCATTCCCCTCCATCTGGTTGCGAAGGGCATTCCTGAGGAATCGCTTGAGCTGTTTATATTTGGAAACCGTAGCCCGGGCTACGTAAGCACTGTCCGGTGTCACCTGGGCAATAAACTCCGGTCCTTTGGTGGGATAACCGGTTAAATCCACATCTCTTCCATAAGGAGTAGTTTCAGTTTTTTGCCCCGGTAGTGTGGTGGGAGCCATCTGCCCACCGGTCATACCATAGTTGGTGTTGTTCACCAGGATTAAAGTAACCTTTTCATTGCGAACAGCGGCATTAAGAAGATGTTGTGAGCCAATTGAGTATCCGCCTCCATCTCCCATATAACCGATCGTAATTAATTCGGGGCGAGCTCTTTTTATTCCTACCATTACCGGGGTGGTACGACCGTGATGGGTCTGGGTGCTGTCACAGGCAAAGAAGTTCCAGGCCAACAAAGAACAACCGATATCACAGCCAAAAATGGTTTGATCTTGAATTCCCAACTCATCTATGGTTTCCCCCAGGGCTTTTAAAACAATACCATGACCGCACCCCGGGCAGAATTTGTGTGGCTTGGTCGGCAGGTACCAGGAACGGGGAACTGCCGGTGCAACTGTCTGCATGGTGGACCTCCTTTCTCCAAATCGGTTTAGAGTATGCCTTTTACCTTATTGATAATGTCGTAATCAATGATTCCAACTCCCGGCATAAACAGGGTCTCCATGGCCACGGTTTCCCCGTAAATTTCCTGGCGCACCAGGCGGTAAAGCTGGCCGTAGGCGGATTCAGCGATAAGTATTTTCCGGGCATTGCTTCTAGCTATTGCCTCCCGAAGTTGCTGGGCGGGAAAAGGCCTTAGCGTAATGGGCCGAAAATACCCGGCTTTAATTCCCTGCTTACGGAGGGCCTTCACGGCATCGTCGGCGGCGCGGGATACCACGCCATGGGAAACCACCAGGATATCCGCTCCGTCACATTCCTTTTCTTCAAACTCCACTATTTCCCGGGAAATACTTTCATATTCCTTTGAAATCTTCATGACCACATCGTAGAGTTCTTCCTCCAGGCTATAGATGTTGCAGAGGTGTTGCGGCTCTCGGTCTTTTCCTATGTTACCTGGCAGACCTATCAATGGATAAGGCTGTACCATTTCGATTCCGCGGTCTTCCGGATTATACATCTCCAGGGGCTCACGCATTTTGGCCTGATAGCCGTCCCCAAGAACAAAGGTGGGAAAACGGTATTTCCAGGCTATGTTAAAAGCCTTGATTACGTAATCGTAGATCTCCTGATGATTGGAAGTAGAGTACACAATCCGGTGCCCCTCGCCATTACCCCCGTAAGTGGTAAGGGTTACCTCCTGCTGGGAATAGACGACTGTTCCCGAGGATGGCCCTCCCCGCTGCTGGATTACTGCGACTAGGGGTAAGCGCATGCCCTCGGCCATACCGAAGGGTTCCTGCATTAAAACATTTCCCGGGCCGGCGGTGGCGGTAAAGGCTTTTTTCCCGCTCTGTACCGCACCACATACAGTAAAACCGGCTGAAATCTCATCTTCGGTTTGGAGAAACCCTCGTTTATATTTGGGTGCCAGGCGGGTCCAATAATGCATAACTTCATTTTGGGGTGTGATAGGATAGCCAAACATTATCTCCGCCCCGGCCGCCAGGGCCGCCCAGGCAACCGTTTCATTACCCGTGATGAACGCTTTTTGCGGCTCGTTCATAACCTGCGGCATTTAATAAATGCACCTCCTATTACTCGTAATCATTACGACCACATGGCCCCAGGCATATATCTGTGAATAATCCTTACCGGAATATCCAGCTTTTTCTGGTCCATCTGCCCGGCCATCGTATCTGCTACCACCATATATTCTACAGGTATCCCCATCTCCCGGGCTGCCTCCAGAATCATGGTATTGCCCTGAACAATGATCTGTGGGGTGGTCTCGTCTCCCAGGTGTGAATTGGCAACTATCCCATCCACTCGTCCCAGTTCCGCCAGGTATTCCTTAATCCTATCCGGCGAACTGGTCATGGGGCGCAAAGCATTCACTACCGCTAATATCCTGAGTTCGGGGGATTCATCTGCTCCCTCAACCAGGTTTAGCGTCCTCGCCCCGTGGACGCCATACCCGATATCCAGAATAATATCCCCTTCGTGCCAAAGGGCCCAGCGAGCCTGAGGATTAAGCATGGCTCCGGTCTCCCCAAGTCCAAACGCATCTTCCCGGGAAAAGGCGATGATTTCCAATCCCTCATCCCTTAGTTGTTGCTTGAGGGGTCTTAAAGTATAAAAGGGCTCCACGGTATCCAGATCGACCAGGGTTACTCTCCTTCCCCGGCGTTTCAGGTCCAGAGCCCGATTAATAGATATCTCACTTTTCCCGCTGGCATATTCGCCTATATACGCTTCGACAACTCGGACGGGTAATTCGAAGGTAAACGCTGACACCTCCTGAAACTGGCAGGTAAATAGAGAATTGTTCACTAATCTTTTTTAATATACTACATATGGATTTTTCCGGTCAATGATCATCTTATTTGTTTAATTAGGGCGCATATATCGCCACCTTTATGCGCAAAAATGTAACACTTTGGGGACAAGTTTTCTCAATAATCAAATAATTATAGGTCATTGACGGATATTAAATTAAATAATACACCTAATACCCGGTTACTTGCACTACTTATTTTGTTAATTTTGCATTAAGTAATGCAGGTGATTTGCTTGTGCCCCAAATGTATTAACGTTACGCATAGTTTGCCACCAGATGATAAGTTTCTATAATAAAAAAGGGTAGCACCATATAATGCTACCCATGCCTGTTTATGGACTATGTTTTATCCCAGCAAGAGTTGAAAACAGATCAGGAGAATTATCCCGGGCAACCCCAAAAATCCTGCTACCAGTACCGTTATGGGATTAATAGGCAGGGAAAAATCGAAGTATGTTCCTCCGAAATTGACGACCAGCAATAGCACCAACCCAATAGCTGAGTTGAGAATCAGTTTCCATAGCAGCTTGACTGGCTTTAAGAACACTTGCGCTACAATGTAGAGGATTACCAGCAGAAAAAGCGCTGCCATAATTACATTGAGAAATTCCATCTAACCCACCCCGTTCATTAATTGACCCTGCCGGCCCGGTGTTGT
>CAZLYH010000106.1:0-4331 GCA_964563775.1 uncultured Syntrophomonadaceae bacterium
TATGATAAAGGATTGTAAAAATCTGAAAGGAGTGACTGGCTTGAAACGAAAACTAGCTATCGTAATGGCCTTTATGTTAATCCTGGTAATGGCTGCGCCGGCATTTGCAGCCGTCAACCTGGATATTAACGGAAAGGCCTATCCGTTATCCAGTGAACCTTCTCTGAATAACGGTATTACTGCCATGCCTCTGGAGGAGGTCAGTACAGCGCTGGAGTGCAGCGCAGCAATAGTTCAGGGGGATATTATTCGTCTGCAGAAGAATGAAACAACCTTGCAGATGACGGTGGGAAGTACAACCGCGGTTTTAAATGAGGCGGAAAAGACTATGCCCATGGCCCCTTCCCGGGTGGGCGACCAGGTCTACATACCGCTGCGTTTTGTCGCTGAATCGCTGGGGGCCACTGTGGCCTGGAATGACCAGACCCAAACCGTCGGTATCACTTATCAGGAGACCCGCGATGGAATGACGGCGGATGAGCTGCTGGCCCGTTCCAACCAGGCCATGACCGAAGCGGGACGCTACAAAATGGCGGTGGATCTGAAAGCCAAGGTAAATGCCCGCATGGCCGGCGAGGGTCAGGCACCCGAGAGTATCGAGAGTATGCAGATGGACATGGATAGCCATATTGATGCCTGGACACAGATGGACCCGTTACTCATGTACATGAAGCAGAAGGCCAACGTAAATGCCCCGGGTGCTCCTGCTCCCGGTCCCCAGATGGTGGAAACGGAGATGGTCCTGAGCACGGACGGCATGTTTATGACCATGCCCGGTGTTGGCTGGGTGAAAATGGACCTGGAAGGCATGAATTTCGAGGAGTTAATGAAACAATCCATGGCCCAGGATCCGGCCACAGCCATGAAACAGATGAAGGACCTGGGGATGTCTCTCTCCTTTGCCAACGACCAGGAAAAGGACGGGAAGAAGTACTGGGTAATTAAAGTAGCCATGGGCAGCGATGTCTTTAAGAGCGACTATTTAAAACAGATACCAGGCATGGGATCCGATGAGGATTTACAGAAGATGCTTCAGAACACGGATCTTAACATTGATTACAGCGTCTGGATTAACCAGGAGACCTTATACATGGACATTATGGACCTGGATGGGACCATGAGTATTAAGGTGGATATCCCGGCTGCTGAAGGCAGTCCAGCCGGGCAAATGGATATGAACATGGATATGAAGGCCGTCTATACGCTGTTCGATTACGGTAAAACCTTTGATGTTCCGCAGATAACCGATGCCCGGGATTTCGAGGAGGTCATTGCCGAGCAGATGGCGACGGCCCCGACCCAGCCATAATCCCTGACTGTTCCAAGGCTGTCAGCTCATCAGCTGACAGCCTTTTCTCTATTATGGGGATATCAACTTCACCCGGGTGAAATTGTCATACCGTTTCTACCTTCCTTTTCCCATCATAAGGGAAACCCGCTGCCCGGGTTCTGACTATTTCCACCCTGGTGCAGTTGCCAATCCCTTATCAAGTTAAGTTTGACCTGCCGGGTCATCTGCTTGATTTCCATTTCCCTCTTTAAAGCCTCCGATTTGCCGGGTAATTGTTCATAATAAACCAGGGTGACCGGCCGTCGGCCACGGGTATAGCGAGCGCCCTGCCCCTGGTTGTGCTTATCCAGCCGGGCAGCCAGATCCTTGGCCAGGCCTGTGTAAAGGGTGTCGTCCGCACAGCGGACTATGTAAACATAATAAGGCTGAATTTCGGTCATATTATCCCCCTTCCCTGCATTGGAGTGTGCGGAAACGCATTAATGGAAAACCGGCTTGGACAATTGATGACCTTTTCAGTGATAATGATAACAGGTTCAAGTGTAAAGGTGGTTCATTTTCCTGAGCCATCCGGCCGCAAATATTGATACCCATGTTGCTGAACCAAAGATGAAACGGAGAGCGAGTATGGACGAAGACCGGTTGAAGCATAATGACCCGGAGCCGGGTGAGGAGCCTCGCTGGGAAGAAGAGCCGCAGGGCTTTACCGACGGCGAGATAATTGATCCGCAAGACCCGGATTTCGATTGGGATGCGTGGCTGGAAACGGATGACGATGATAAATTCAACGTATGGGACACCACCCGGGGCAAATGGCTGATGAAGATCGGGGCGGCGCTTATGCTGCTGGTTTTTATCGCCTTTTCCTATGCCTGGCTGCCCATGTACTGGCCCCCCCGCATGGCCTTTTTGGAGCAAAACCAGGAATTGTCGGTGGAGGAAATGGTACAGGCCTGCCGACCGGCAGTGGTAAGTATCGAAGCGGTCAGATCAGCGGGTCTTCCCGGTAGAACCAGCCAGGGCACAGGCTTCAACATTGCCCCCGAGGGCCTGATTGTTACCAATCGCCATGTAGTGGAAGGAGCGGCATCGGTAGAGGTGGCCTTCAGTGATAACCGCCGTAGTTTCAGCCAGGATATTGTAACCCTGGCGGATTTGGACCTGGCCATTATTCGCCTGGCCGAAAACGATTTGCCTTCCCTGCCGGTAGTTACTGATCACATCGCCGGCAGTGGTGATACGGTTACCATCATCGGTAACCCGCGTGGCTTCCAAAGGGTGGCTGCTCGTGGTAAGGTGGACGGCTATTATCGAATAAACGAGGGAGCGTCTGTGGTGTTCACCATCGACGCCGTGGTGGAGCCGGGCAGCAGCGGCAGCCCGGTTCTCGACCAGGATGGCCGGGTGGTGGGTATCGTTTTTGCTACCGGCCGGATAACAATTGATGGTGAAGAGATAGAGCGGGCCATCGCCATTCCGGCGACCGCCCTGAACGAATTATTGCCTCCTTCTCAAGAGCCCCTGGTCAACCCGTAGCGCAAAGTTTCCACCCCATCAAAAACCAGATCGATAAGGTGTACACATCCCTGAGATCCGCCCAGGCGACCCGCCAATTCCTTTTTGTTCATGGCACTGATATCAAGACCTGTAAGCTCGGGCAGATAGATGGTGGAGGTGCGGCAGACCTGATCGGGAACCTGCATCAAACTCCCTTCGGCACGTTCGACCCGGAGATCTTCGGCGGCGAATCCCAATAACAAGCTTATGTGGTGAAAAGAATCGCGCAGGTTACCGGTTACCACATAGGTCCCGGACGGCTCCCGGTGGAGGTGCTGGCTTTTAAAGCGGTCAAATAGCCGGGTTTGCCGTCCCTGGTTGCCAATATAGTCACTCCAGGAGTATTCCACCTGCTCAAGATGGCTATAGTAGCGGCAGGTGCCTGCGTAGAAGCGTTCCCAGGCCCGGCTGTAGTCTTCGGCATTGGCATAGCCCCGTTCGGCAAACAGGAAGGTCTCTGCCTGAACAATACTAGTGACGGTCTCATTGACCAGAGAACGGACCATTTTATCTTTCAGCCCCTGCAGGGCCTGGCGAAGGGATGGACCCTGGTTTAAATAGGCCTCTATTCCCTTTAGTGGTTCGATTTCCTCCCGGGTGTCAGCCATATCACCGGGGGGACCATACTTTTCCCAGTAAGCTTCCAGGATCTTCAGTCTGGTGGTTTCCACCAGTAGCTCCACTGCACATTCTACCAAGGAATCTGTGTACATGGTTCGGGCGCTAATAAAGCGATCCCCTTCACGCTGAACACTGCTATGCCAGAAACGCTGGTACAGAAATTCCATGTCACCCTCCCCCTTCTTCTCTATCCATGCTCACTTCTGTAATGAATTTACAAACATCTTCACGTTTCCAGTGTATCACGGGCTGTTTCAGCATCGGTCAGCGTTAATCAGCATCGAAAAAAGGGCACCTAAAGTAACCCCTGGATTAGCTGGCTGTAATCAGAAGAGCTGGTTACCAGTACGTAATTAAGGAAGAGTACTTCCTGTATACCGTTTTCCTGTACCAGGTTAAGCATATTGCCTTTATAGAGCCGGGGGTCAACAAAGTAGATTTCCTGGTAGTGAGGAATAAGGAAAGGGATCAAGGCATTGCCGTAAGAGTCCTTGACAACCAGAATCTTTTTCCCGTTTTGCACCTCAGTGGTGATTTTACCCAGGGGGCGGTCACCACTAAGAAAAATGGAATATTTGCTCCCCGATTCTGCAAAGCTCAAGTCAATGGTCGGCATTTCCACCGCCACATCATAATAGACAGTGTACTGGTGGGGGATCAGGGGGGGATAATAAAAAACGGTGTCCGGGTGTTCTTCCAATTGGTTGCTGCGACTGATATCGTAGAGTGAGCCCAGAAAATTTTCTACTTTTTCTACTGAGTACTGATCCAGAGGGACGGGTACCTGGTGGATAGTTTTCATAAAAGCTGTATAGGCATAATAAGCGCCGCGGGCAGTCCAATGGTGGTCGGTACGAAAATA
>CAZLYH010000107.1:0-4260 GCA_964563775.1 uncultured Syntrophomonadaceae bacterium
GCCGTCAAGCCTTCGCAAATACCTGCGGTTATGGCGGAAACCAGGCCGGCCTGGACAGATGACAAGCTGCTTCTTTCCATCGCGGCAGGTATTAAAACCGTGTCCCTGGAGGAAATGCTGATTTCCCGGCCCGCAGTGATTCGGATTATGCCTAATACCCCTGCCCTGATCGGTCAAGGTATTTCCGCCCTCTGTGGGGGTAAAAATGCCGGAGATGAAAACCTGGTACTGGCACAGAACATATTTGCCTGTCTGGGGTCAGCGGTTATAGTGGATGAGAGCTTGATGGATGCTGTCACGGCTCTATCTGGGAGCGGCCCTGGGTACATATACCTGGTGGCTGAAGCTATGATCCAGGCGGGAATAAACATTGGGCTGGATAAAAACCTGGCCCGTCAGCTGGTGCTGAAAACCATGGCTGGGAGTGTAGCCATGATGGAGGAAACCGGTTTGCACCCGGCTTTACTAAAGGATGACGTAACATCTCCCGGAGGCACTACTATTGCCGGAATACGTGAGCTGGAAAATCACGGTTTGCGCCAGGCCTTCTTTGACGCCGTGGAAAAAGCCTTTGAGCGTTCCGGGGAACAGGGTAAAAAATAGGGAACGGAAGGGGAGAATAAAAGATTTCTACCTATAGGCTGGGTGATATCCTTTATCTGGCGCTGGAAATATACAAGTGGATTGTATTCGTTCGTTGTCTGCTTTCCTTTATCAGGCACGACCCGTACAATCCTATTATCCGCTTTATTTACGATATCACGGAACCGGTGATGGCGCCCTTTCGCAAATTGCTTCCTGCTGCTGCAGGGATTGATTTTTCGCCCATTCTGGTTTTCTTTGTAATAGTGTTGGTTCAGGGATTGGTTATCTATATTTAGTTCCGACAGAAGGAGACGAACATGCGGGGAGGAGAAATAGAGCTTCTGGCTCCGGCTGGAAAGCCAGAAGTTTTGGAAGCAGTAGCGGCAGCCGGTGCAGACGCTGTCTATCTGGGAGGAAAGCGCTTTAATATGCGTGCCCTCCGGTATGACTTTAATTTTTCCGATCGGGAGCTGGCCCAGGCCGTCCGCGACCTGCATCAACTTGGTAAAAAGCTGTATGTAACGGTAAACAACCTTTACTTTGACCGGGAACTGGGCGAACTTTCCCGCTATCTTGTCTTCCTGCAGGAAATCGGGGTGGACGCACTCATCATTCAGGACCTGGCCGTTGCCAGGCTGCACCGGGAACTGGGGCTGACCCTTCCCCTGCACACCAGCGTGCAAATGGGGCTGGCCAATTCCAAAGCGGTGGACTTTTTTGCGGAAACGGCAGTCACCCGGGTTATTCTCTCCAAGAACCTTACCCTGAGTGAGATTCGCGCCATTCATGAGCAAACTGCACTGGCTATAGAATTCTTTGCTCATGGGGATTTATGTGTATCCCATGCCGGACAATGTTATATGAGCAGCTTTATTGCCGGCGAGAGCGGCAACCGCGGCCGCTGTGTAAAGCCCTGTCGTTGGCCTTACCAGACCAGGGGACTTGAGCATGAATTCCACGGCTATTTGCTTGCCTATAACGACTTGTGCCTTCTTCCTTATCTGCAGGATCTGGTTGAGGCCGGGGTCTTTTCTTTTAAAATCGAAGGCCGTATGCGTTCGGCCGAATATCTTCAGGAACTGGTGGGTATCTATCGTAGTGCTCTGGACCGGGTTCTATCCGGGGTGTCCAACCCGGAAGATCAGTCCCGTGAACAGGCTGTATTGAACAACAGAAGAGTCAGGGATTTTACCAGCGGTAACCTGCTGGGCAGGCCGGAGGCGGACGCAGCCGATCCTGGCGGTGAAAGAGAGCCGTTCTTCCCTACCGCTCCGCGGATCTTGCCAGCGTTGAATACCAACAGCTGGTCAGAAACCAATCCTGCTCTGCCGCCTGGCGATTACCAGTTGACGGTCACGGTTGGGAATCTGCCTGGCCTGAAGAATATGCTGCCCACAGCGGTAGACACCCTGGTTTTACCGTGGGGAAAATACCGGACCGACCGTACCGGGTGGGACCTGACCACCCTGGATGAAGCCTTGCTGATCGCCCGGGAGAGCGGGAAGCAATTAGTGGTGGAAACCCCGCGTATAGTAACCGAAAGCCAACTCAGGGATATTCGCCATTTGATCCACCACTTGCAAGATAAAGATATCCAGGCGGTAGAGGTAAACGATTACGGAAGCCTGCAACTGGTGCAGGAAGCCGGGTTGCCCGTATGGGCGGGTTGGGGACTAAATACCAGCAATAGCAAAGCGGTCGCTTATTTGCGGGAAGCCGGGGTAAGGCGTATTTCTCCGTCCCTGGAACTGTGCCGGGAGGACCTGGACGCATTACTGGCTTCTGGAGAGCTGGAAGTGGAAATAATGGTTCAGGGGCCACTATGTGCCATGATAAGTGATATGTGCATTTTCAGAACCACCCGGCAGGAGGAATTCGATAGTTGTTCTGCGCCCTGTATGGATGGCGATCTATCCCTGGAAGATGCACTGGGTCAGCACTACCCGGTAAAAACTGACTACGATTGCCGCAGTCATATTTTTTATCCGCGGGAACGTTCTCTTTTTGCCCTGCTGCCGTCCCTGGCAGCCAGCGGGGCTGGATACTTTCGAATTGACGGAAGATTCTATAATGACAGAGTGCTGGGCGAGGTAGCAGCCATCTATCTTTGTACCTTGAAAAACCTGCAATTTACCCCGGAAGCTCTCCCGCAGGACTGGAAACGGCTATTGGGACTGTTCCCCGAAGGTCTTACCTGGAGTCCCCTGCAGGAAAGTTGACATTTCGGGCACGCCGCCTTGGATGAATATAAAGAGAAAGGGTGACCTCTATTGATTACCGCTATGGAGATTCGAAACCAGCAATTCAGTCGCTCAGTTCGCGGATACAGCACAGTGGAGGTAAACAATTTTCTGCAGCAGCTGGCCCAGGACTACGAAGACCTGTACAGCGACAATGCAACCCTGAGGGAGACCATTCAGCGTCTGGAATACGAACTGCAGAAGTATCGCCGTATGGAAGAAACCATGAACAACAGCCTGATTCTAGCCCAGCAAACCGCCGAGGAAGTAAAAGTAAACGCCCGTCGGGAAGCGGCCATTATTCTGCGGGAATCCAAAGCCAAGATCGCTGAAGTCCTGGCGGTTTACCAGGAAGTCATAAAACGTGTTTCCGTATTGACCACAGAAGTAAAGGGGCAGATCCATGGCCAGCTCGAACTGCTGGAAAAGAGCCAGAAGCGAGTGGATGAGCTGGCCGACTTCTTCTATGGCAAGGATCTCAAAGAGATGTTGGAGAGCCTGGAGGAAATCGATGATAAGGAATTATCACTGTGATAGAGGTAACGCCACTAGCAGACGGAATTCGTTTTCAAGTGCGGGTGCAGCCCCGCTCCTCCCGCAACGAAATCGTGGGGGAACAACAAGGAGCACTTAAAGTAAAACTAACCGCACCGCCCTTGGAAGGGGAAGCGAACCGGGCCTTGATAGCTTTTCTGGCAGAGGTTTTGGGGGTTGCCAAGAAAGACATCTCCCTGTTGAAAGGACAATCCTCCCGCACCAAGCTGGTTGAGGTGTGCGGAGTTACCGCAGCAGAATTTATCGCCCGCGTGGATCGGTAATTACCGGTCTTTTTTCATAAAAAGACACCGGCTGCCCGTAAGGGCGGAAACAGCCAGTCCCTCCTCTTCGAGTACCTGGAGATAGGCCAGGGTTTCGGCCAGGAAAAGGCGCTTGATGTGAATATAGCGATTGTCCTTGAAAACCCCCCGGGCAATCTCCCAGGCAGTGCTCGGTTGGTTTTTAAGTCCTTCATAAACCAGCAGCTTGCGCTTATTATGATGAGATTTAATGGACCGTACCCGCTCCTCCAGATTGGTAAAGGCTTTGCCATGCCCGGGCAGACAATTATTCAAGCGATATTTAAGCAGCTCATCCAGCGCGCCTAGATATTGGGAGAGCGGGCTGGACATCTCATCATGAGGCCAGTCGGTCATATGCAGGATGGTATGACCGACCACGTTGTCCCCGGGAAACAATAGCCCACTTTCTTCGCTCAGAAATACCAGGTGTCCCTCGCTATGCCCGGGCACGGTGCGAACTTGATAGTTATAACCGCCCCATAAAATATCTTTTTCCGTCCAAGGCGAGAGATGGGGGTAAGGCCGGATGAGCGGATCTATTGCGGCGATATCCAGTGCCAGCTCATGGGTTAGGGCTGCAGGCCATCCCGCCCGGG
>CAZLYH010000108.1:0-4183 GCA_964563775.1 uncultured Syntrophomonadaceae bacterium
AAACCATCTCATTTAGCTGAGAAAGTTCATTCAGACTTACCAGGAAGCTCTTCATAAGCACCTGACCCAGCTCCGCCTCTCCCTGTCCAAACAGGTTGCTGGTAACCAGAACTGCCACCTGCCCATCACCGATAGCGCTGGATTCAGTTGCATGGGATTGCCTGCTCATATGAATACGGTAATCGTTCCCTTGGTGTTCAACCTCTACCTGATAACCCTGGCTGTGCGCCAGTTTGCTCACATTTTCCAGAGCGATATCAGTATTCACCAGGGTGAGCAGGTCTTCCCCCCCTGCTTCGTCCATAGCTCGCTTGGTCAAAACCACCGGCTGGGGACAATCCAAGCCTCGTGCATCAATAATTCTTGCCACTTTACAACCACCTCTTATATTTACTTTAACTTGTCAGGAAACTACCAATTGTTCCCGGGCCAGCAGTGCTGCCCCCAGGGCGCCGGTAAACTGACAGTTGGGCGGAATGACAAGTTCGCAATCCAGTTCACCAGCCAGGGCCTGCCGTACCGCCGGATTCAGGGCCACCCCACCAGTAAAAGCCACCTTTTCCTCCACTCCCATACGGCGGGCCATCGCCGCTACCCGGCGAGCTACGGAAAGGTGTATTCCGCCAATTATCCGTTCCTTGTCAACCCCCCGGGCCAGCAGGCTGATAATTTCTGTCTCGGCAAATACCGTGCACATACTGTTAATGATGGCCGGATCCCGGTGCGTCCCTGCGGCCCCCAGCTCGCTCACATCCATCCCCAGGGCGTTGGCCATGACTTGCAGAAACCTCCCGGTACCTGCCGCACATTTGTCATTCATGGCAAAGTCCACCACCCGGCCATCGTTATCCACCCGGATAACCTTGCTGTCCTGCCCGCCAATATCAACAATGGTCCGCACTTCCGGACAGATGGCGGCGATCCCGCGGGCATGACATTTAATCTCACTGACAACCCGGCGGGCCGCCGGTATGGAGGCTCGCCCATAGCCAGTGGCCACTATATCCTCTATATCCGCGGCCTTCCTCCCCGACAGGCATAAAAGCTGATCAATCAGCTGTTCCCCGGCATCCCGAGGACTCCAACCGGTGGGCAGGAGTGCCCGGTGGGGCTTATCCGGGGTGAGAATAACCCCTTTGGCCGCAACTGAACCTATGTCCAATCCTACTACAACCATCAAGCAACCATCTCCAAAAGTGCTTCTAT
Organism: uncultured Syntrophomonadaceae bacterium; assembly: GCA_964563775.1. GTDB lineage: Bacteria > Bacillota > Syntrophomonadia > Syntrophomonadales > Syntrophomonadaceae > CAZLYH01. The sequence continues at coordinate 1,207 of CAZLYH010000108.1, forward strand.
GCGCAGCTTTAAATTCTCCAGATCGGAACTGGAGTAATCGCTTTCCAGGTGCAGATAAGGAATGCCCTTGCCCCTCACCAGGGCTGACACACCATAGGCTTCGATATTATAGGTATGACAGGCCTGCCAGGTCAGATCAATGACCGCATGGATTTTAAAGTCAGCCATAATCCGTTCAATCAACTCCAGCCGATAAGGATTGGGACTCATACAGGAACAGGGAACACTCATATATTTTCGCGCCAGGGCGATAAGCGGATCCTCACCCCTCATCTCGATCTGCAATTCCAACGTCTTGTATCCAGAGCAGTTTTCCATACATACCACTGTTCCTCCTGCCTCTTCTACCAGGCGAATTACCTTTTCACTGCCGATCCCTACCGGGCATCCCGTGAGGAGGATACGAGGCTGGCCGGCACGAACCGCTGCCTCCCTCCGGCTGGCTTGCAGTTCCCCGGCCAGGTCTTCCAGCATGGTGATAACCTCTTCCTTGTCACTGCTGAAAGTGCGGGACCAGGTGACCGTAAGCAGGTCCAGGCCACTTAAAGGAGGAGGATCCATCCGGTTAAGGTCGCAGATGGCTTTGGCAGCCCGCGTCTCCCGATTTACCCGTTCAATAGCCTGCCAGATGGCTTCATCGCTGATGGTCACTTCCAGCTCCTCTTCCAGGCGGGAACGCAACCGGCGCAATTCCTCCACCCAGAGAGAAAAAGCCGCTTCCACCTGGTGTAGATGAGGAAGCTGCATCACATGTACCGGTTTGATTGCCTGCATTATTTCAAACATCTTCTTTTTCCCGTCACAGGTCGTCTCGCCTATTACCATATCCGCAAGATGAAAAAACGGACAGGTATCGGTGGCGGCAAAACCGTAGGAAGACTTGATGAGTGGACAAAGATTACGAGGCAGAACCTCTTCTGCAGCGGGAATAGGCTTTTCGCTGGTGCCACACAGGCTCACCGGAATAGCACCAGCTGCTAAAATTAATTCCTGCGGGCAGTAGGTGCAATAAATCCCCACTACCTTTTTACCCAATTCACGGGCCTCCTTGATTTTCAAAATGTTTACTTCCCGTATCCGGGCAAAATCCTCCAGCGTAGCCGAACTCATTTCTTTTCCCCTCTCTCCCGTTTGCATTCAATATATCACACATCATATTATATTAAAAATAACTTATAGTTATGTATAAACAGGGTTGTTTTGGCCAGGTGTTAATCAGCGGCGGCACAAAAAAGCAGGCACCGGGAAATCCCAACGCCTGCTTCTGTCTGGAGTTATCTGTTAAAGTCGGGCGCGAATTCCTCCAGACTGTCTTTCAACAAGGTAACTGAATAGGCCATGGAAGGTCCTCCGCCAAAAGCAACCGCTACCATAGCTGCTTCCATGATTTCTTCCCGGCTGGCCCCGGCTTCCAAAGCCTTGTAAACGTGGAAAACAATACAGTACTCGCAGCGGTTATAGGCGGCAATAGCCACACTCATCAATTCTTTTATTTTGGTGTCCAGAGCCCCCGGCTTGTAACAAGCCCCCAGCAGGCTCATAAAGGCGCGGGATTGTTCCCCGTTGGTTTTACTAACCTCTTTCAGTCCACCCATAAAGGCATTCAGCATTCCCCTGGGATGATTTTGTGCCATTTTGTATCCTCCTTTGCTAAAATTGGTGTCTTGCCGGTCAAGTCCGGCAACTACCTGTAGTATGGTTGCTTTAAGGAAAAGTCTTTCATTCCCCGTCTTCTTTCTCTTGCCAGGCAGGCCCGAACCATTCGAGGACCAGGAAGCCCTCATGTAAAGCATCCCCTTTTACTAAACCGCTTTTCTCCACACCCATAAAACATTATTTTTCTGTAACAAACATTGCATCCATCCAGAAAATGGAAAAACCCGGCAAAGAATCCGCTTATCAGACAGATCCGTTATTGTCAAAATATTCTCTTTGACCAGGAGGAACTTCCTATTTTTATGTCGAAATATGGCGACAGTTAGTGCTTGATGGCGAATTTACTACTATTTCCCGCCTTCCTCCTGGACTGCCCGGGACATCGATTACATCCAGGGAGTGACACTGGTGGAAACAAGCCTATCCCATTACCAGCTCAACGCAGATTTTTTCTTCCTGGAGGTGTTTGAACGGAGCAGCAACTCCCAAGCAGCCTGTAACGCAATTCAAAAAGCCGCGCAAATTGAGGAGGATAAGCAAAATTGAAATGGTTTGACAACTTGAAAATCAGTGCCAAATTGGGTACCTTAATCGTTATCTCGACAGCCTTCCTTCTGCTCATCGGTTTTCAGGGGTATTCCCGGGTGGCAATGCTAAGCAAACATCTCGATGACATGTACCAAAACCGCCTTCTGGCCGTGAGATATACCGAAGGCATGCGGGCAGAAATGAGAGCTGCGGAGGCGGTAGTCTATACATTAATATTTGCCGATTTAACTCCGGAAAGATACCAGGAGTTGTGGGCCGAAAAGGAGCGGAGGGGGGAGGATTATAATACCTATGCTGAAAACTATGGTAAAAGCAATATGGACACCCACAGCCAGGAAATCTATGCAAAGGTTCAGCAAATCGCGCCAGTTTACCGGGAAGCCAGAGAAGAAGCTTTACGAATCGGCAAAGAGAAGGGGGAAGACGCTGCCCATGCCTATTTTGTGCAATATGCCGAACCCAATCTGGAGCAGCTGGCTGAAAATTTAAAAGAACTGGCTGAATATAACGAAAAACAGGCCGGCCAGGCCAATCAGGCAGCCAAAGCAGCCTCCGCCGCTGCCACCAGGTTTATCCTGGGCATGGCAGCGATTGCCTTGATTGCCAGCATTCTGGCCGGATTCATTGTCTCCCGCCGCATCTCCCACGCGGTTGGAGTTGCCGCCAACCATGCCACCGTCCTGTCCACAGGAGATTTTTCCGCCGATATACCGCAGGAATACCTGGAAAGAAAAGATGAAATCGGCGACCTGGCACGTGCTTTCGGCGAACT
>CAZLYH010000109.1:0-4090 GCA_964563775.1 uncultured Syntrophomonadaceae bacterium
AAAGACCAACCCCAGGGTACTGTGGACGTAATTCGCCTGGAGGGGGGCGACTGGGGGTATCCCAGCCCCTATGCCCATTATCCGCGGGGGCCGGGTGGGTTTAAGACTGCTTTGATTTTTGACAGCTTGTTGGAGAGAGATGAAAATGGTCTGATCCCCTGGCTGGCCGAGGAGTATCAAGTCAAAAACAACGGTAGACAGTATTTGTTTACTATTCGCCGGGGGGTCAAATGGCATGATGGTAAACCACTCACCGCCGACGACGTCCGGTTTACTTTTGAGTATGCCAGTAAATACCCAATGGTATGGTCACAGTTTTCTGGCCAGGATATTGCGAAGGTAGAAATTGTCGGGGAAAACCAGGTACTGATTACGGTTTCCAGCCCGAATGCAGCCATGCTCTATAACCTGGGTACGACCCGGATCCTGCCCCGACATATCTGGGAAAAAGTTGATAATCCCCGTGAGTTTACTACTGCAGAGGCAGTAACAGGCTGTGGCCCCTACCGCTTGACTGGCTACAGCAAGGAGCATGGTACCTATCGCCTTTCAGCCTTTGCGGACTACTGGGGCCCCCAACCGCGGGTCAAGACTCTGGAGTTTTTACCGGTTAGTGAGCCCATACTTGCTTTTGAAAAGGGGGAAATAGATCTAGCAACCATTACCCCGGATGTATTGCCCCGCTTTGCCAACAAGTCTGAATACAAAATAGCACAGAGTCCTGGCTTCTGGGGCTACCGCCTGCTGTTTAACCTGGGTGATAATCCCCTTCTGCAAAGCCGGGAAATGCGCCAGGCATTTGCCTATGCCATTGATTCCCGGGACCTGGTGGAGAAAATTGCCCGAGGAGCGGGAATCCCGGGAAGCGCTGGAATCCTTCCTCCCGATCATGTGATGTATAACTCAAAGGTAAAGCAATATGACCGCAACCTGCAAAAAGCAGGAGAACTGCTGGATAAACTGGGTTACAAGCAACGTGGCGAAGATGGTATCCGCCGTGATACCAACGGCAACCGGCTGACTTTCGCCCTGGCAGTTCCAGACACGGCGGTACGTTTGGCTGAAATGCTCAAGGCGCAGTTGGGACACGTCGGTATTGAAGCAACTATCCGCAGCGCCGATCGTAATACCCATGATGCCCGCATTCAGAACAATGACTATCAGTTGGCTGTCCATGGACATGGGGGCTGGGGTAATGATGCTAATTACCTCTACGAACGCTTCGGTGGAGAACAGCAGGGAGGTATTTCGCCCTCCAGTATGGGTTTGCGTGGTTACCATAATGACCAGCTAAATAAGCTCTTGCAGCAACAGCGCCTGGAGATGGACCCGGCAAAACGCCAGAAAATAGTCTATCAGCTACAGGAAGTACTGGCAGAAGAGGTTCTGGAAATCCCCCTCTTTTACACCACTGATTACAGCGTATACCGGCCCAGCCATTACGACGGGTGGATGTTTATGTACGACCATCACAGTTTAAGTCACAGCAAGTTGTCTTATCTGGAAAGGAACTGAATGGATTGAAGCCTAAACGGATTATCAGACTGTTGGAATACCTGTTTACCGTGTGGTTGATTATTACCTTGAACTTCGCATTACCGCGCATGATGCCTGGTGATCCGTTTACTCTATTATCTACGGAACAAGGGGAAGTGTTGTCCTTCTCTGCAGAACAGCGCCAATACTACCTGGATTATTACGGACTAAATCGACCCGCCGGCGAGCAATACCTGGCTTATATGGTTAGCTTGCTCCAAGGAGACCTGGGCCGCAGTCTTTACTATAATGAGCCGGTTGGTAATATTGTTCTGCATCGGCTGGGTTGGACCGCTTTCCTGGTTATCTCTGCGGTGCTTCTCAGTGCCTTTCTGGGCACCATACTGGGGACTCTGTCGGCCTGGTTTCGGGATAAATGGCTTGATAAAGGGCTCTTCGCCTTGCTAATCATCCTCTCCGAAGTTCCTGCATTTCTTTTGGGACTGGTTCTGTTGCTCATCTTCGCAGCTGCCCTGGGCTGGTTCCCCTTGTCCGGGGCCATGACCCACTTTGGAGAATACGCCTCTTTCTGGCACAAGTTGGGAGACATCCTTAATCATGCCTTTTTGCCAATACTGGCATTGACTCTGGTTAATTTGGGAGGAATGTATCTCCTGGCCCGTAACTGCGCCAGTACCGTACTGGAAAAGGAATTTATCCTTACTGCGCAGGCCAAGGGTTTACCCCGGGCGCGAATCCTCTGGCATCATGTCTTGCGCAATGTCCTGCTCCCCATTGTCACCCGGGTGTTTTTGGGTCTGGGTGCTCTGGTGGGCGGGGCAATTCTGGTGGAAAACGTTTTTGCTTACCCCGGGCTGGGCTATCTCATGCGGGAAGCAGTCATGGTAAGGGATTATCCCCTCATACAGGGTATATTTCTGGTGGTAACCCTGTGTGTACTAGTGGCCAACTGGCTGGCTGACCTGATTTACGAGAAAATCGACCCGCGTTTATCCGACCAAAACGTGGCCCCGGAGAGGTATTCATAATGACGGCATGGCAAAAAGCAATTTCCTGCTGGCAATATTTTTCCCGGCCCGGGCAAATATGCCTGGTGTTCGTGATGCTGGTAATTGTAACAGCGGTTGCGGCCCCCTGGATAGCTGTATATCCTTGTGATGCCGGTTCCGGACCAGCTCTCTTACCTCCCGGAGGAGAACATTGGCTGGGCACCGACGAATTGGGAGTGGATTTATGGTCACAAATATGCTATGGAGCCCGGGTAAGCCTGCTGGTAGGCATCGGCACCGCTTTACTGGCAGCAACGGGCGGTTCCGTGCTGGGAACCCTGTCAGGGTATCTGGGTGGATGGGTTGACCGCCTGATTATGCGCCTGGTGGATATAATGCTGATTCTTCCCGATTTACCAGTTATGATCGTCCTGGCGGCTTTTTTCGGCCCCAGCCTTTTTAACATTGTCCTGGTATTGGCTCTGTTTTCCTGGGTACATCCGGCCAGAATCGTACGGTCTCAGGTTATGATGCTTAAGCAGCAAAACTATATTCGTTTCGCGGAGATATCCGGAGCTGGTCCCTGGTACTTGATAAGACGTCACTTTTTGCCCGAGGTTTTCCCCTTGCTGGCGGTATCTATTATCAAACTGACCGGTAAGGCAATAGTCGCCGAAGCAGGTCTGTCATTTCTGGGGCTGGGAGACCCCACCTCAAAAAGCTGGGGCTTGATAATACACCATGCCACCAACTTCAAAGGATTGTATTTTACTCCCTTTTGGCAGTGGTGGCTGCTGTATCCCTGGCTGGCCCTTACTCTCCTGGTATTGTCGCTGGCTTTTATAAGCCGGGATCTGGAGCGAATCGCCGATCCCCGCCTGGCCTCATAAGTACAAATAGGAGGTTTTAAGATGGATAACCCCATTCTACTGCAGGTAAACCAGCTTTCAGTAACCTACCCTGCCCCAGGAACCTCGACAACCGCAGTCGATGCGCTGTCATTGCGCTTAAAAAGGGGCGAGAGCCTGGGAATCATTGGCGAATCGGGCTGCGGTAAAACTTCGCTGGCCCTGGCTTTGATGGGCCTGGTAAAGCAGGGAACTGTGCAAGGAGAAATTATTTACGATGGGCAAATGATAAGCGGCTTTTCAGATAAAGAATGGAATAATCTGCGCTGGAAAGAAATCGCCCTGGTCTTTCAAAACAGTCAGGAGGTTCTTAACCCGGTGCTAAATATAGCTGATCAGGTCGGGGAACCTCTGCGGATACATTACTCGCTCACGAAACCCGAGGCGGACCGGCGGGTGGTTCAACTGCTGAACATGGTCGGGCTGGATCCGGATTGGCGTCATGCATACCCTCATCAGCTTTCCGGTGGTATGAGGCAACGGGTGTTACTGGCCATGGCTCTGTCCTGTAATCCCCAGGTGCTCATTGTTGATGAGCCGACCACTGCCCTTGATGAAGACAGCCGTAATGCGATCGTTGAGCTACTGCACCGATTGCAGAAGCAAATGGGCCTGACCATGATTGTAATTTCTCACGATTTGGAGGTGATAAGGTCGCTTACCTCCCGGGTAATGACCATGTATGGGGGACGAATG
>CAZLYH010000110.1:0-4017 GCA_964563775.1 uncultured Syntrophomonadaceae bacterium
CTATTAGAAAAGGAGGCGTTTTAATGCCCGGAGGAACCCGGTTGAAGGAGGAGGTTCTTATCACTTCCGCCTGCTCACTATGCGGGGCCTGCCTGGATTGGTGCCCTTACCTTAAGAACCTGGAAGATCACCTGGTAATGCCTTTTGATTGTCCGGTTGAAGAAGGGCGTTGCTATTCGGTTTGCCCGCGCACCCCTACCGATTGGGAGCCAATCGAAGCCCGCTATTTACCCTCTAGTCCTGGTACCAGGGAGGTCGGTCCCTATCTGGCCGTTTATAAGGTGAAGGCTGTCAGCACCATTCCGGCGCAGCAGGACGGGGGCACCGTGACCACCCTTGTAAAAACAGCCTTGGAAGAAAAATTGGCAGAGGCTGCCCTGTTAACCGGCTCCCAGGATGCCCTGACTCCCTCATCGTATATTGCCTGCCAGAGCAGCGAAATTGACCAGGCAGCCGGGTCTCGTTTTTTGGCCAGCCCGGGCTTGCGCTCCTGGACAGAGGCCCAACAGAAGGGAATAACCAGTTTGGCCGTAGTAGGTCGCCCCTGTCAGGTCCAGGCCCTGCGCAAGATACAGTTCAACCGCCCCCCGGACCAGCCGGAATTGGACGTTATTAGTATCGGTCTCTTTTGCATGTGGTCGCTCTCCTGGGAATTCAAGGACTATCTGGCCAGGCAGTATCCCGATGTGAATATTTCCCGCATGACCATCCCCCAGCACGGAATAGAGCTGTCCACCAGTGCCGGAGCCATCTCCCTGCCCATTGAGAAGGTAAGGGAGTTTATCCGCCCCGGTTGTACCTACTGCCCGGATATGACTTCCGAACTGGCTGATATTTCCGTTGGCGCCTTGGAGGCAGCACCGGGATGGAACACGGTTATCGTACGCAGTCAGCGGGGAGCCGAACTGCTGGATAAGGCCCGGAATAATGGAACCCTGGTGGTAGAAGAGTATCCCTGCGGGGAATGGGAGCGATTGATGCAGGCCTCCCTCAATAAAAAAACCAGGGGACTTACCGCCCTTGAAGAAGCGGTGGCGGCAGGACGCATAAAATCATTTCTGGACTTGTCCTCCCCCCGTTATCAACAAATACTGGACCGGACCGAAGGGAGGGCGAAATCCTGATGGAATGGATGGTAACTGCCAATGAACCAGGTAAAACTTACCTGCTGCAAGGCAATGAAGCTATGGTCAGAGGGGCCCTGGAGGCCGGCATCCGTTTTGCCGCTGCCTATCCCGGCTCGCCTTCTTCAGAGATCCTGACCATAATTGGCCATATCGCCAAAGACATGAACCTCTACGCCGAGTGGTCCACCAACGAAACCTGTGCCTTCCAGGCCTGCATGGGGGCCTCCATGGGCGGGGTGCGTTCGCTGTGTGTGGTCAAACAAAACGGGTTGTTAACCATGGGCGATGCTCTGCATACGGCCGCCCTGTCCGGCTGCAAAGGCGGGTTGGTCTTGATAACGGCTGATGACCCCAGCGCTCATTCCAGTACCAACGAGTTTGACTCCCGCCACCAGGCCCGCGCCGCCAGCATACCCCTGCTGGAGCCGACTACCTTCCAGGAAGCCCGGGATATGGTCAAGTATGCCTTTGACCTTTCCGAGCAGATCCAGCAGGTGGTGATGATACGCGGCGTCACCCGCATCTGCCATGGCCGCGGCAATGTTACCCTGGGAGAACTGCCTGAGACAGTGACATCTCCATTGCCTATCGAAGAAAACGATAAACTCCTGGCCCTGATCTGGAACGGGAACACCATCCTGCCCAAGCTAAAGCAGGCCCAGGCCATCTTCGATGACTCACCTTTCAACTCTTACGAGGGTCCGGAACAGCCGGAACTGCTGGTTATTACTTCGGGAACCGGGTGGCTCTATAGCCGCGAGGCAATTGACATCCTGAAACTGAATGATCGGGTGGGCGTTCTTAAACTGGGCTGCACCTGGCCCCTGCCCGAGAAATTAATTATCCGACACCTGCGCAAAACCAGCCGGGTCCTGGTAGTCGAGGAAGTCGATCCCTTTCTGGAGCTTAACGTGGGCAACATTATCGCCCACCATCCCGACATCAAGGCGGAACTTTGGGGACGCTACCAGGCCAGTGCTCTGCCCGAAACCTCCGAACTGAACCCGGACGTGGTCCTGGCTGCTCTTTCCTCCCTAACCGAGTCCTTTTATCAAGCCCGCCAGACCGGAGAGGTGCCGATGGAAGCACGGGTAACCATTCCCCCGCGCGACCTCACCTTCTGCGCCGGCTGTCCGCATCGTGCCTCCTTTTTCCTGATTAAGCAAACCCTGCGCTTGCAGGAAGGCCAGGGGGTGGTTATGGGGGATATCGGCTGCTATACCATGGGGGCCAACCGGGCCGGCTACTTTCTCCTGCAGGCACTGGGCTGTATGGGAGCGGGAATTAACATGGCCGAAGGACTGGGACAGCTTACCCGCTTTGGTTTCAAACAACCGGTCCTGGCGCTGGCCGGGGACTCCACCTTTTTCCACTCCTGTCTGCCCGGATTGGTCAATGCCCGTTACCACAATTCCGACATGCTCTTTGTTATCCTGGACAATTCCGCCACGGCCATGACCGGATTCCAACCCCATCCCGGGATCGGCACAAACTGCATGGGCGAACCCGCCAACGCTATTTCCATCGAAAACTTAGTGGGCGCCATTGGTTGCCCGATTACCATCGCTGATCCCTATCAGATCGAGGAAACCACCGCCATCATCTACCAGTTGTTAAAACAGCCCGGTCTCAAGGTCCTGGTGCTCCGGCAAATGTGTGCTACCTTGTCCGTTCGTCGTCACGGCAAACGGAAAGCCTGGGTGGATCCGGAGCTGTGCCGGGGAGATGACTGCGGCTGCGGGCGATTCTGCAGCAAAACCTGGGGGTGTCCGGGCAACATTTGGGACGAGAAGGCTGGAAAAGCGCGTATTGACGAAGTAGTCTGCATCGGTTGCGGCGTTTGTGCCAGCCTTTGTCCGGCTGGCGCTATCAAGCTGGAAGGAGGCGAGGCATAGATGCCGGCCCTGATAAAGGATCCACTCAATATCATCATCTGCGGAGTTGGCGGGCAAGGCAACATCCTGGCTTCAGAGCTTTTGGCCGCAGCTCTGGTTGAAAAAGGATTTAACACCACCGTCGGTGAAACGTACGGCGTATCCCAGCGCGGCGGCTCAGTAATGAGCCATGTTCGGGTGTCCAGCCTACACCAGTATGGGGTTTTAATCCCCCGCGGGGAGGCCGATATCATTATCGGCTTCGAACCCATTGAAACCCTGCGGGTAGCCCGGGAATACGGCAACAAAAGTACCCGCATCATTTTCGATACCCGCCCCAATTACCCGCTGGGAGTGCTGGTCGGAGAAGCACTCTACCCAGATATGGAATCCATACAACAGGAACTAAAACTGCTCTGTGGTGAGGTGGAAATCGTGGCAGCCACCCGCCTGGCCCAGGAAGCTGGTAATGCACAGGCAGCCAATATTCTGCTCATGGGCGCGCTCACCGCCTTGCCCTCGGTTCCCCTCAGCGCCGCAGACTACGAACAGGTCCTTAAGCAGCGCTTCCAGGGTGAAGTCTACAATACGAACAAACAAGTTTTCTCCCTGGGCTATTCCCTGGTCAGCCGTTAAACCGCCGGGACAGGCCGGGGTGTTCTGTATGTTGATATGGTAACAGGCTCATAGTTAATTAACATCCTGAGCTTTTATATCATCTCCAAAACGGTTGGGAGCAGAATGCTAACACCTTTGAGGATCTAAAGGCCACTATGATGTCGATGCATAATTAGGCTTCTGGCCTTGCATTTTGCAGCTACCATAGCAAATAACCAGCAGCGGGAAGCAACCTCATTGAAAAAACAGGCCCCTGGCAAAACCCAGTGGCCTGTTTTTTAGACTGTATATTGTTTAGGCTATGCGCCTTTTTTGGCGCTCCTCTTTAACTCTGATTACTTGACGAACCAGGTTATCCCGCTCGATGGCATAAGATCTTACATACTTGCCATTCTTCC
>CAZLYH010000111.1:0-3999 GCA_964563775.1 uncultured Syntrophomonadaceae bacterium
GCCGGTGCAGCCATGGTCAGGATAAAGGCCACCAGCAGCACCATGGTAACCAACTTTTTCCTTTTCATCGGGTAACCTCCTTGAAATACTATCCTTAAAACCATCTAATCCTCCCGGTCATTCTTACCCCCTTTTACCATAATTACATAATTTTAGCTCCTCAGTAACTTATATAGTACTCATACTTTTTTAAACATCATAGGGAAACCTGTCAGCACAAAAGTTGTTTTTTGGCGAAAGGAGTGCATGGCAGGAAACATGGGAAGTGGCTCAGGTCTAAATTATTATATTCACAAGGTATGCCAGAAGGTATCTGCTTTTGCACGGTAGTAATTACCAGCAAAAGTGAATCAGGGGGAAAAGGCACATTAAATCACCCGGGGATAGAAGGCTAGCTGCACAAAAGGGAGGGAGCGAGGTTCCGATTCCCCGCTCCCTTGCTTCCTTATTATTAAGACTAATAATCAACCCTACATAGATACGCCGCCGTCAATGCTGAGAGCAATTCCGGTTACATGTGGGGCGGTGATAAGGTAAAGTGCCCCTTCGGCAATGTCCTCGCCGGTCTGGGGAACTCCCTGAGGCATCATCATCGCACACACCTTGGCGAACGCTTCCTCCGAAGACTGGCCCGGTGCAGCGAATTTCTTGGCTCCCACTTCCCACATCTTGGTATAGATGTTTCCGGGACAAATACAATTGACAGTAATATTATTCTTGGCCACTTCCTTGGCCAGGCAAGAGGTAAATGATTTTACCCCATATTTGGAAGAAGAGTAGGCCGACATATTAGCATAAGTGTTCTTGGAGGACATGGAAGCTATATTGACAATGCGGCCGCCTCCCTGAGCCAGCATCTGCCGAACTACTGCCTGGTCAACCAGGAAGGTCCCTTTAAGGTTAGTGTTTACTACCAGGTCCCATTCCTCTTCCTTCAATTCAACCACGGGTTTGTTGTAAGTCAGGCCGGCAGCGTGAACTAAAATATCCAATCGGCCAAAGGCCTCTACAGTCTTGTCCACCATAGCCTGAACCTGATCGGCAATGGTTATATCGGCCTCGATGGCAATAGCGTCTACCCCATCCTTCTTGAGACTGGCAGCCAGCTCCTGGGCTGCCTTGTAGCCGCCGATATTGGTACTTCCGTACTGATTGCTCGGTGATTTAACTACATCCGCCCCGGCAATAGCTACTTTGGCCCCTTCGCGGGCCAGCATTTCCACGCACGCTTTTCCGAGTCCGGTTCCGCCGCCTGTAACCAGTGCTACTTCGCCTTTCAACCTCATTTGCTGCAGCTCCTTTCCGTTCTCCGATTCAAACCTTTTCAAATTTACTACAACTATCAGGCTACCCGAGCGACTTTACCAACCACCCTCCTTCTTTCGCCAATTCAGGTTTATGGTCTGGCAGGCTAACAACTCGAATAGGGCAAGCATTATAACCTTTTTACCAATGAAAAGATCTATATCTATTTACCTAAGCAGTCTCCCACTGCCTGGCTCCTTTGTGGGATTGATTCGGGATTAATGTGATAGTTACCTCCAGCCATAAATAATCTTAATGGTCCACACTCCGATTCTTGTCATTGGTTTACCTCACCGCTTATCCCTTCCTGGCTGGCTAAAGCCTTCGGAAATCTCTCCCCAAAAGGTGCATGATTTTTTTCCCCTGCTCATGCTAAACTTGGTATTAGAAAGTATTTCTGTAGTTATAACCATTTTGTGTGACGGGGGGTGTTATTTCTGTAACCGCCCAACTGAGAGGGATAGTCAACTACGAAGAGGAGGATGTTTGTGCAGAAAAAATCTCTGGTGCTGATAATCCTGGCGATGTTTTTGGTAGCCGGCCTGGGCATGGCTGGGTGCAGTAAAGAAAAGACCGCCAGCCCGGGAGGAGAAAGCCAGCCCACTGCCACCCAAAAGGCAGGTGGGGAAAAAGGTGATGCCAGCCTGGAAGACCTTATGAAGTCGGCAAAAAATATCAAGGGCATGTCTTACGATATGGTAACTACCATGACTTCGCCGGAAGGTACGCATACTTCATCGGGCAAGATTTGGATTAGCGGTGAAAAAGTCCGTATTGAAAGCGAAACCGCGGGAATGAAATCCATCATGATCACCGATAACAAGGGTGATATGTACATGGTAACAGATAAAACCGCGATGAAAATACCGGCTGCTGATGATCAAACAGAACCAGCCAATGCCTGGGCTGACGAAGAGCTGGATAAAATGAAAGTGGTGGGCAAAGAGAAGATCGACGGCCACAATTGCACGGTAGTGGAAGTAACCGAAGAAGGCAACGTCACAAAAATGTGGTTGCGTCAAGACATCGGTATGCCGGTAAAAATAGAGTCCAAAGCCGATAATGCTACCATAGTTATCGAAAACAAGAATTTCAAAACTGGAGCTCAACCCGATAGCTTGTTTGAGCTACCGGCCGGAGTCCAGGTTATGGAAATGCCTGATTTTTCCCAGATGCCAGGGGTTCCCCAGCCATAAAAGCATGAGTTGTTACACCGGGACGTTGGACGTTCTTTCTGTAACACAGTTGTGTTACAGAAAGAACGTCCGAAGCCACTGAAAAAATCCTATTTGGATGTATAAATATTCAGGAGTTGTTGACGGAGCATGGTAGGAACACCCTGCGAAGGCGAAGCAGCGTAAGGGGGCGAGCCCCATGGATGGGGCGAGAGTGACCCCCCGCAAGGATGCGAATGGGAACGTCCTCCTGGAGCAGCGAGACGAGCAGCTGGTGTTACCCATGCGAAGTCTTGGCGAAAGAATATTTATACATCCAAACCAGGCCATCATTACTTTTTCAGTGGTTTCAAACGTCCCGGTGTAACATTTTAGAGTATTAAGCTGACTGCCTCCGCCCGGGTGGTATTACCCTGGGGTCTGAAGCTGCCATCGGGATAGCCGCTGATGAAACCGGCTTTTGCGGCTGCGGCTACACTGGGTTTGGCCCAGGAAGAGATGGCCTGGCTGTCAGTAAAGTCCAACCCACCGGTCACTTCCGCCAGCTGGGCAGCGCGCGAGATGATTACCGCGGCCTGCTCCCTGGTGATAAGATTATCGGAGCCGAAGGTGTTTTCATCATAGCCGCTGATAAGGTTATGGGCGGCGGCAGTGGACAGACTATCATTGGCCCAGTGGAAAGTTGTATCAGTGAAGGATTTCCCCGCTTTTACTTCCAACTGCAAGGCTTTGACCAGCATCACTGTAAACTCCGCCCGGGTGACGGCTTTATCAGGTTTGAAGGTTCCATCAGGATAACCAGATATAACTCCGGCATTAATCATTTTCCTTATGCTGTCTTGAGCCCAGTGACCGGAAATATCGGTGGGGATATTTACGGTTGGTTGGGGAGTTACAGGTTGGGCCGGTTTTTCTGCTTCAATAACTTTGGGGGCAGCTATGACAGCAAACTGAGTGAAATGATTGGTATCACCGCTGATGGTGCCGGTCTTATACTACGTCCGCCGCTGCTCCCACCACTACTGCCTCCCGAACTTCCGCCGTTGGAGCCACCGGAGCCATTAGTTCCGGTGGATGTAAAGGTCGCCGTGATTGTGGCCGGGTTTGCGGGCATGGTATAGGTGGTGCTGGCGTTATTGGCATTGGCAAAGGTGCCACCGCCGGTAGAAGTCCATTTATTGAAGCTGTACCCGGAGGCTGGTGTTGCGGTAATAGTAATAACTGTGCCCGCAGTGTAATTACCACTGCTGCCGGTAGTAATACTGCCGCCTGTTGCTGCTGTGATGGTAAGGGGGTTCTCTGCCTCAACAGGGGGGTTATTTGTTAAGAACGGATAACCCTTGTTCCTGCCGCCAATACTCCAAATATCCTTGAAATCCCAATCCACATAGGTTCCCTGCTGTTTCATTTCCTCTGTGGTTTTGCCTTCGCCGCCGGCAGATGAATTCATACCGGGTGTATTTTTATCCCAATAACTGTTATAGACCGTCGCGTCATTAAATCCCACCAGTCCGCCGAC
>CAZLYH010000112.1:0-3756 GCA_964563775.1 uncultured Syntrophomonadaceae bacterium
CGCATGGGCAAGGGCGTGACCCTGAGCCGGGAGGAAGTGGAGGCCCTCAGCCAGTTGCTGTCAGACCTTAAACTGGATGATAGCGAAATCCAATAGGGACAGCTTTTCTTATATCTCACCTCTGGTCTGCATATATAAGTTAGTGACATAAGGGACAGGGGTGAAGACTTTTGTGGAAAGAAAAAAAGGAATGGACCGTCTGGCAAAAGACCGTGGTGACCGGGGTGGGGCTGCTGGTGCTGGTGGTTCTCCTGGCCTGCCTGAGGGCGGGAGACCAACCCGACCAGACCGCAATGTCTTATGCGGTAGCCAGTAAAGTAATTGCCGTGGACCCTGGGCATGGGGGATTCGACCCGGGGGCCTTCCGGGGCAATGTGGTGGAGAAGGATATTACCCTGGCAATTGGCAAGCGCCTGGCCCGGGATCTGAGCCAGGCGGGAGCCGCGGTTATATTGTTGCGGGAAAATAACAATGACCTGGCCAACCAGTCTACCGGCAAACTCATCGATCGCAAACGCGCCGACCTGACCCGGCGGG
The DNA here is from genome assembly GCA_964563775.1 of uncultured Syntrophomonadaceae bacterium. GTDB lineage: Bacteria > Bacillota > Syntrophomonadia > Syntrophomonadales > Syntrophomonadaceae > CAZLYH01. Next base: position 538 of record CAZLYH010000112.1, read on the forward strand.
TGCGCATGGCCAATCAGGCCAAGGCCGACCTCTACATCAGCATACACACCAATGCCGACCCCAGCCCGCGCTGGTGCGGCCCGCAGACTTTCTACCAGGGGAAAAACGAAGAGAGCAAACGCCTGGCCCTGTTTATTCAGGAGGAATTAAACCGGGCTTCGGGGAATAATAAACGCAGGCCCCAGGTTGGAAAATACTTCGTATTAAATAACGCCAAAATGACAGCCGTTATTGTGGAAGTGGGGTTTATCTCCAACCCCGGCGAGGCACAGCGCCTGATGGACAGCGCTTACCAGTCCCAGGTAGCCTATGCTATCTTTCAGGGCATCGCCCGGTCCCAGACCGGGCAGGAGCCCGGTGTCAAGCTGTATGGGGAGGCTATGAAACCATAGCCGGGGGTGTCGGACTACCTCGGATGCCATCGAGTTCCTGGTGCGATACTCTATTTGGATGCATAAATATACGGAGTGTTAATGCGGAATATTAGTACCCAACCTGGAAGATTAAAACTCGTGGGATCAATTTCCCCAGTGGCCAAATCTCACCTTGCAGCGAGACCTGAGACCGTCACCAGTTTTTAAGGAGGCGATGGATATGATAAGCTATGCCGCTCTGACGCCCCATCCCCCCATATTGATACCTGAAATAGGAGGGGAAAGGCTTAAGGAAGCACATAACAGCCGCGCCGGGATGCAGGCCATGGCCCGGCAATTGGTGGAAAGCTGTCCGGAGAGCCTGGTTTTTTTGACTCCCCATGGCAACGTTTTTGCCGATGCCATTTCCGCCCTGGGAGAAAGAACCCTGCAGGGGGATTTTGCCAACTTCGGGGTGCACGTCCCCGTGACAACCGTCAAAAACGACCGTGAACTGCTGGCCGGGATTGAAAAGGGGGCTCGCCAGGCCGGGATTCCATTTTTGTCAATTGATGAGGAACTGGCCCGTCATAACCATCTGCAATCCCGCCTGGACCACGGCATCCTGGTACCGCTCCATTACCTGCAGGAAGCCGGACTGCCTGATATGCCGATAGTGGCCATAAGCATCGGCTATCTTTCCATTACGGAACTCTATGGGTTCGGCACCCTGATCCGCCAGGCCGCCCAGAAGCTGGGAAGAAACATCGCGGTTATAGCTTCCGGCGACATGTCACATCGGCTCAAGGACGAGGGCCCCTACGACTATCACCCCGACGGGGAGCGTTTTGATCACCAGATGAGGGATCTTATTGCCGCCGGTGACACCCTTTCCCTGCTGGAAATACCGGAGGACCTGCGCAACAATGCTGGAGAATGCGGCTACCGCTCCGTGGTAATCCTTTTAGGGACACTGGATGGCCTGCACTTTTCACCCCAGGTATTCAGCTATGAGGGACCTTTCGGAGTGGGTTATTTGGTGGCTGGTTTCACGCCCGGGGAAGAAAAACCCGGTCTGTGGGAGGAACTAATAACCCGTCAACGCAGCGAAATCGAGGAACGCCGGAGACAGGAGACGCCGCCGGTGCGCTGGGCGCGCCTGACTCTGGAAAACTATATCCGCACCGGGGTAAGGCCCGAATTGCCCGCGGAGATGGAGGAACTGCGTTCCCAGCGGGCCGGCACCTTTGTTTCCCTGAAGAAAAACGGTCAACTGCGGGGTTGCATCGGTACCATTGCCCCCTTTTACGGGGACCTGGCCGAAGAAATCGCCCGCAATGCGGTGAGTGCCGGGACGGAGGATCCACGTTTTATGCCCGTGGAAGAAGGGGAGCTGAATGACCTGGTCTATTCGGTGGATATCCTGGGTGAGCCCGAACCTGCCACCCGGGAGCAACTGGACCCCGGTAAATACGGGGTAATAGTCAGCCAGGGCCGCCGCCGCGGCCTGCTGCTTCCCGATCTGGAAGGGGTGGACACCGTGGAGGAACAGCTGGTCATCGCCCTGCAAAAAGCCGGCATCAAACCTTCCGAGGATTATCAAATTCAGCGCTTCCAGGTGAAACGATTTACTTAAGGGGGACGCGGGAGAGAGAAAGGACATTGAAATGCCGCATAAGGAAGCACGCTATTATAAACAGCTGGACCGGCAGCGGGTGGAGTGCCTGCTCTGCCCGCATCACTGCAAACTAACCCCGGATAAAACCGGATTGTGCCGGGTGAGGGTAAACCGGGAAGGGCGCCTGGTTACCATTAATTACGGTGAACTGGCCTCCCTGGCCCTGGATCCCATCGAAAAAAAACCCCTTTACCATTTCCACCCCGGCCGCCTCATCCTCTCCGCCGGAACCTTCGGCTGCAACCTGGCCTGTGCCTTTTGCCAGAACTACTCCCTGGCTCAGGAGCAGCCGCCTACCCGCGCCACGGAAGTAGAGGAACTGCTGCAGGCAGCCCGGGCGACCCAAAAAGAAGGCTCGGTGGGCGTGGCCTTCACCTATAACGAACCCTCCATCTGGTATGAATACGTCCGGGAGGCGGCTGAAGTCCTGCAGGAAAATGACCTGCGGGTGGTTTTGGTCACCAATGGCTTTATCGAGCCCGAGCCATTCCGGGAGCTGCTGCCGCTGGTCGATGCCCTGAATATTGATGTCAAGGCCTTCACCGACGACTTCTACGTTCACCACTGCCGGGGCGCACTGGCCCCAGTCCGGGCCACCGTAGAAACGGCGGTTGAAAAGGCCCATGTGGAAGTGACCACCCTCTTGGTACCAGAAGAAAACGATGCCATAGAGGAAGTAGAGGAACTGGCCCGCTGGCTGGCCGCTTTGAACCCGCATATTCCTCTGCACCTGTCCCGCTACCATCCCGCCTACCGGTTTTCCCGGCCGGCCACCCCGCCGGAGAGCCTGTACCGGGCCCGGGAGGCGGCCTTGAAACACCTCGACTTTGTCTACCTGGGTAACCTCCCCGGGGAACAGAACCATACCGCCTGCCTGGAATGCGGCAACCTGCTGATCCAGCGGCATGCCTACCAGGTCCAGGTGTCCGGACTCCGGGAGGGACACTGCACCTGCTGCGGAGCCAACATCGACTACATCACCGGGACAAGGGGACGGTCCTTTTGACACCGTTTCATTGTCGGAGGTGTCAAAAGGACCGTCCGAAACTACTGAAAAAGTACCCTTTTTAAGCCGCCTGGGCGGCTGCCCAATCACAATCTGGTCGGTTAACCACCAACCAACGAGATATTAACTTCAAAATGAGAGCATTTAAACCTTCTAAAGCGGATGCCATCCTGGCTATCCGC
>CAZLYH010000113.1:0-3555 GCA_964563775.1 uncultured Syntrophomonadaceae bacterium
AGGAGAGCACCGGGTAGCCTACCGCCGCGCACATCCGCTTTACCTGGCGCTTTCGGCCCTCATGTATTTCGATCTCCAACAGTGTATTCCCTCGAAATTCCTGCAAGATTTCGGCCCGGGCGGGAGCAGTCATTCCGTCCTCCAGTGCCACTCCCTGGCGCAGAAAACGTAACGCTTGCGGACTGACTTTACCGGCAACCAGGGCCTGGTAAGTTTTTTTTATCTCATAACGGGGATGCATGATGAGGTTGGCAAATTCCCCGTCGTTGGTAAGCAGCAACAAACCGGCGGTGTCCTGGTCCAGCCTGCCAACGGGATAAACCCTGCCCGTCAACTGCGGAATCAGGTCCACTACCTTGGGCCTCCCCTGGGGATCTATGACCGTGGTAATGTAGCCCGGCGGTTTATATAAAAGAAGATAAATCCTGGCATCCAATTTCAGGCGTTGCCCATCTACTTCCACCCGGTCTTTTTCATCCACAGCGAAAGCTGGATCCACTACCTGATTACCGTTCACCGTTACCTTCCCGGCAGTGATATACTTCTCGGCCTGGCGGCGAGACGCAACCCCTGCCAGAGCCAGGAATCTGGCCAGCCTCATGGTTCTCCTCCCAACCTTCCTCCGGGTTTTTTAACTCATCCAAGTATTTCGCAGGCTACTCCTGTATATCCTTTCCCCCGTCCAACAATTATATCCGCAAGGCGAGGTTCTTTGGGTAAGTATATGGTTTCTGCTATGATAGATGGGGTAGAAAAAAATATTGGAGGCCCGAAGTTATGGAAACAAAACAGATCGACCGGGAAAAGGCGGAAACGGCTGTACGTATGCTTTTAGAGGCTATCGGTGAAGACCCCGATCGGGAAGGACTTAAAGATACACCCCGCAGAGTAGCCAGTATGTACGAAGAGATTTTTGCCGGGATGAACATGGAACCCCGCGAGTTGCTAAAAGTCTCTTTTACTGAATATCATGACGAAATGGTACTGGTAAAGGATATTCCCATATACTCCATGTGCGAACACCACCTTCTCCCCTTTTACGGTAAGGCCCATGTGGCTTATATCCCTCAGGGAGGTAAAGTGGTGGGAATCTCCAAGCTGGCCCGGGTGGCTGAAGCCTATGCCCGCCGCCCTCAGTTACAGGAAAGACTTACTTCGCAGATTGCGGATTGCATTAATAATACCTTGAATCCTTTTGGGGTTGGGGTGGTTATTGAAGCCGAACACATGTGTATGACCATGCGGGGGGTACGCAAGCCGGGTTCTTTAACCGTAACCTCGGCCGTACGCGGCCTTTTTGAGGCCCGCAGTCAAACCCGGGCCGAACTCTTATCCTTAATTATGAACAACAGAAAATAGACGCTGACTGACGCTAAAAGGTTTGAGACAGAATCAGCGTCTATAACCATTCCTAAAAGGTTAGCTGGTAGTTGGCCATAATGCTTTTGGAAATGCCCATACGAATGGTCTTCAAGGGATCGACCACCTGACTTATTTCCATTTTACCGGCAGCACTCAATAAGGATACGGTATCGCTGAGGCTTAAGTCGGTACGCTGCATAAGGAAATCAATCATGGCCTTCAGGGCCTGGTCGGCCGCCTGGTCGAGGTCCTCAGCCGAGGCAATGACATACCAGTCCTGACCTGTGTCCAGAACTGGCCAGGGTTCTCGTTTACCTTTGACCAGATTAACCTGAACGGTCACCTTACCAGGTATTTCCAGACCGGTAACTGAAACCTCCCCGTCTCCCATCACCGCATGAAGGTCTCCCATAGCTAACAAAGCTCCCTCCACGAATACCGGTAAGTAAAGGGTACTCCCCTGGCGGATAAGACGAGTGTCCATGTTTCCACCATGCCGATGCGGAGTACCGCAGGGAATCTCTTCTCTTTCCGGCGCGGTACCGATTACACCGATCATGGGATCGACGGGAATGCGGATTTTATCATTGAATACTGCTTCCCCATTTTCGATGGGGATAATCTTGGTGCGCGATTCTTTGATTATATCACCGGCCGCTCCCATTTCCGGAACCGTGACCATACATCCCCGGTCGGCAATCTGGATATCCTGAATGCTTACCACCAGGGTGTCGCCGGATTCCGCACCTTCAATGTAGACCGGTCCGGTCGCTGGATTAATAGTCGCCCAACCTACTGATTCAAACAGGTCCGCTTCGGTTTGAATCTCGTTGCTGAAACAATCCTTGGTGATGAAAACCAAAGTATCTCCTGGTTGGGCCGTAGCTACTGGATGATGCTTGGGGCTAAACTGGTAGATGACCTGGTTATCGTTAATGGTCTTCATCATACCCTTCCTTTCATATTAAAGAATAGACACAGATAACGGTTGTCTTTATGACCCTGATTCCTTTAACCGTTGATCTGTGTCTATTTACAAGTTCCTTAGCCGGAGGTAAGGGTGGGCTGGCTGACCTTTCCGCCTTTGTCTATCTCCACCAAGCAGCCGCGCAGCTGGATTTCATCATAGTTGCTGCCCGGATTTACGCAGATGGTCCGGCCGATTTTGCTGATTCCGCGGCTGCCATGAATGTGCCCATGCAGGCTCAGGATCGGCTGATACTTTTCGATGGCTTCCCGCACTGCCTTGCTCCCTACCGGCCCGGTCGCCAGGGAATCTCCATCCAAAACCGGGTTCATATCCTCATCATAGAGAGTGTCCTGATCCAAATCGGTGTCGTAGGGCGGCACATGCAGATTAAAAATACAGCGATCCATGTTCTTGACTTTTGCGGCCAGCTCGTCTATTTTTTCGCCCAGTTCTTTTTCACTAAGGTCGCGCGGATACTTAAAGATGGTAGGATGACCATAACTCAGGGAGAGGATCTCAAAACCGTTTACCTCTACCACCTTGCCGTCTCCGTTAATAACATGCTCCATTTTATCCAGGATTTCATCCATATCGAAGGGGTCGTCATTACCGGGAATAACCACACAGGGAATTTTATTCCTCGAGAAGCGTTCGTCCATAAGTTTGGCCCAGGCTTCGATCTGCTTTATTCTCAGTTCTTTGGTGATGCGTTCCACATCCTCCTCGGTCACCTGGTCCAGCTCATCCTCGTCCATGATAAGCCAGTAAAATCCGGCATCGTGAAGGGTTTTTTGCAAGTCGGGCAAGTCACGCTCATCTTTAACCGTAACTGTGGACCCATAATAAGTGGCCTCCCAGCGGTTCTTGCGGTGAACAATGGGCACTACCGCCTTGCCAGTAAAATCCCCACCGTAAATTACCAAATCCGCCTTGTAGAAAGGACCGGCGTTGGTAAACTTACGAAAAGTGCTTTCCGCCGCGTGAACATCCGATGCGTAAAAGACTTTCATAATAGTAATTCACCCCTTATCGTAGTTAATCTGCCGGGATTTCCTGGAACTGAATGTCAATATCAATACCCCGACTGGCATACGATGACTTGGACAGATAGTAAATAATCAGGGGCAGCACCAGCAGGATAATGGCCATTACAATCATGGTATAGGGCATATCTCCGGCAAAGAAGGGAATCAACAGGTAAATACAGATGGATACGCTTATAA
>CAZLYH010000114.1:0-3512 GCA_964563775.1 uncultured Syntrophomonadaceae bacterium
GTACAGCGCCTACTTTGTTGAATTGAGCAAGGAATTGCAGCAGGATATTATTGGCCGAACTGAGCTGTCTTTTGACTAGGGATTAAGTCTTGAAAGCTGTAACGGGGTTCATCTCCGTTACAGCCTTTCTTCGTTTCGACAGTACCGGGGAGCCAAAGTTTCAATACAACTGAAGATAGACCTGCCCACCCCGAGCAACTTTACTCCCATAAAAAATATTTATTATACAAGGAATAGACCGAATGTTAAAATAACAATGTAAACATAACGGTGTTAAGCTTATAAGCAAGGCGGTGATATAGGAAGCGGTACTTAGCAGGAGACGGTTTATTGCAAGTTTATTTAACCAGTCGAAAAGGGCTAAATATTTGTTGATGGCAAAGAACTTTGCGTATTAAGGAGGATTATTCTATGGCAATGGCTAGAGCTGTAAACCCAGCGCCCTGTGGATTGGAAACTTACGATAAGGAGTGGGGAGTAGGCACATCCGGAATGGTGGAAAACCCCTCGCCATATCCGCGGATCAATCGCTTACTGAAGTATTTTCATGATACCGAATACTCTGTGGATCACCAGCGGGCTTTTCTTATTACCGAAGCCTACCAGATGTATGACAGCGAACCGCAAATTATCAAATGTGCCTTGGCATTGGATCACATCCTGCGTAATGTTAAAATTCAAATTTATCCGGAGGAACTGATCGTAGGGGAAATCGGTGCCCCCATGAAATCAGCGCCTATCTTCCCCGAGTTTTCTTACGACTGGATTATTGACGAGATTAAAAATTACCCCTGGCCGAAACGTGAACACGACATTTACCTCCTTTCCGAAGAATCGGAAGAGAAGCTTTTGGGCTTGGAAGAGTACTGGAAAAACAAAACGGTCTTCGACAAGATCGTAAAAATGTGTACGGAAGACGAACTAAAGGGGACCGGCGTGGGGCGGGGAATCTACCTGCTCAACCTCTATATGTATGGAGGTGTGGGGCACATAGTCGCCAATTACCAGCGTCTCTTTGCAGAGGGTTTTGGCGGCATGAAAAAACGGATTAAGCAAATGATAGAAAAACTTGATCCCAGCAGAAATCCTGAAGATATGAAAAAGCGACAGTTTTACGAGGCAGAGTTGATAGTGGCCGAAGCAGCCTCCGCCTATTTCCGCAGGTATGCAGAATTGGCCCGGGAAATGGCAGGCGGCGAAAAGGATAAAGGGCGCGCCAAAGAGCTGCTGCAGATCGCGAAAAACCTCGATTGGGTGTCGGAGAACTCACCGCGCACCTTCTGGGAGGCGGCTCAGCTTGCCTACCTGGCTACCAATATCATTCTGGCAGAATCCAATGGGCATTCTGTTTCCACGGGTCGATTTGATCAGTACATGTTCCCCTTCTACCAAAAAGATATCGCCAACGGAACCGCCAGTAAGGAGTTTATGCAGGAACTCATTGAGTGCTTCTTCATCAAACTGGGGACACCCACCAAGTTGCGTGACCGGCAGACCGTAGTCTCCAATGCTGGCCGCCAAATGGGCGGTGAGTGCATGACCATTGGCGGGATGGATCGTAATGGTCACGATGCTACCAACGATCTGACCTTCATGTGCCTGGACGCCCATGCCCATACTCGGATTATGTTCCCCTGGCTGCTGGTGCGCTGGCATGCCAACACCCCCCGGGAACTAAAAGTAAAAACCGCTAACGCTATTCGTATGGGGACTGGTCAGCCCAAGGTTTTCAATGACGAATCGGCTGTCGCTGTACAGCTTTCCAAGGGAATTCCCCTGGAAGATGCGCGTGATTATGCGGTGGTAGGCTGTGTGGAAATAGACACCGCTGGAAAAGAGTACGGCTGGCATGATGCGGCTTATTTCAATATGGCCAAAGTACTGGAACTGGCCCTGAATAACGGTCGCTGCCTGGAGTGCGGCGATCAGTGTCCGCGCTGGTCGGTGTGCGGGGGAGTTGGCAAGCGTATCGGTCCTGAGACAGGTAGTTTGTCTGATTATACCTCCTTTGAACAGGTACTGGAGGCATTCGATCAGCAGATGAAGTATTGGTGTGAGCAAATGGTTGCCGGAATCAATGCTATGGATATTGCTCACCAGGAAATGAGACCGATTCCTTTTCTGTCATTGCTGATTGACGACTGCATAGAAAAGGGAAAGGATGTCAGTGCCGGAGGTGCACGTCACAACTTTACCGGTCCCCAGGGGGTAGGGATTGGCAGCGTGGCAGATGGTCTGTCTGCTATTAAGCAACTGGTTTTCGAGGAAGAAAAGGTAAGTGGAGCCGAATACCTGGATGCTCTGGTCAATAACTGGGAAGGATACGAACCCCTCTATGCCCTGGTGAACAGTGACAAGGTTCATCATTATGGCAATGATGATGATTATGCCGACCATTATGCCCAGCTGGCTTTTGATACTTTCTGCAAGTATGTAGAAAACCGGCCTGATGCCCGTGGCGGTAAATATACCCCTGGTGTCTACTCGGTTTCTGCCAATGTGGGCCTGGGGCTTATCCAATGGGCTTCAGCAGATGGCAGGAAGGCCTTTGAACCGGTATCCGATTGTCTGGGCCCCTGTCATAATGCCAATGGCTCCCATGATATCAATGGACCTACAGCTATCGCCAAATCGGTTACCAAACTAAACCACGAACGGGCCACCAATGGAACACTGATGAATTGGAAATTCACGCCCACCGCTGTTTCTGGCCAAACCGGCCGGGACAATCTAATCTCGCTCCTGGATGTATACTTCCAGAAAAAAGGACATCACAGTCAGTTCAATATTGTTAGCCGCGAAACACTGGAAGATGCCCTGGTAAACCCGGATAAATACAAACACCTGTTGGTGCGGGTTGCCGGCTATAGCGCCTACTTTGTGGAGCTGAGCAAGCCTTTGCAGTTGGATATTATCGGTAGGACGGAACTCTCCTTCGACTAAAAACCAGGTCCTGCAGGCTGTAACGACAGATTACATCTACGGGACAGCCTGCTGTCTAATTCAAATGCGGGAGTTTCCGCTGGCAATCGCCATGCTGAGGTAAAAAAGGCTTGAGGAGAATACTATGCTGCAACAAAGACTGTACCAAAATATTAAAGCTAATCTTCCCAAAGATCCCCTGCCGGAGCTATCTTCGGACCAGGGGGTGGTTTTCAACATTCAGCGCTTCACCGTTCACGATGGCCCGGGAATTCGCACCGAGGTCTTTTTAAAGGGATGTCCTCTGCACTGCAAGTGGTGCAGCAATCCGGAAAGTATGAAACTTCATCCCCAGGTGGCCGTTACGGCCAGTCGCTGTATCGATGCTGAAAAATGCGGCTACTGCATTGCTGTCTGTCCTGAGGAAAAAGACGCCATGTTCCAGGTTGAAAACGGAAAAGTTGCAGCCATCGCTCGGGATATGTGTACAGATTGCCTGCAATGTGCCGAGGTTTGCCCCGCCAACGCCATTAAAGTGTTTGGCAGAAAGATGAGCATTGCCGAGGTCATGGAAGTAATTCTTTCCGACC
>CAZLYH010000115.1:0-3340 GCA_964563775.1 uncultured Syntrophomonadaceae bacterium
GGTCTTCAAAGACTGGCATCCACTGTAAATCTTACTGCAGAGGTCAGGCGGTTAGAAAACGGAGTCTTAACGGCTGGTGATAAGACTACTTTATCACCAGCCTGCTAAATATCATCGAAAGAGGGGATAATCTGTGCCTTTAAACTATCTGGAGGAGGAACTGGCTGCCTGCCTGGGCAACGAGGCCTGGTCCCGAATTCAGCAAGTACGGGTGGGGATTGCCGGCGCCGGAGGGCTCGGTTCCAACTGTGCTTTCAACCTGGTACGCAGCGGGTTTAAGCATCTGGTTCTGGTGGATTTCGACCGGGTCGATTATAGCAACCTGAACCGGCAATTCTATTTTTATCATCAGGCGGGACGCACTAAAGTTTTAGCACTACAGGAAAACCTGCTGGCAATTAACCCTGACCTTAATATCCGTATCTTTGAAGAAAGGGTTGTCCCCGAAAACATCGATCGACTTTTCGCGGGCTGTGATGTTATTGTAGAGGCTTTCGATGAGCCAGCAGCCAAAAAAATGCTGGTGGAACATTTCGCTGGCCGGCCCGTATTACTGGTGGCAGCTTCCGGTATGGCTGGGTGTGGCAACAGCGATGACATTCGGATCCATCGCATCGGGGAACGCTTTTTCCTGGTGGGAGACCTTTACTCACAGATAGATCCGTACCATCCTCCCCTTTCACCTCGCACCAACCTGACCGCTGCCAAACAGGCCGACATAATTCTGGATTATTTCCTGCACTACACGGAGGAAGGAGAGAAAAATCAGCATGCATTATGATAACAATATCGCCAAACCCGCCTCCCCTAGTGACCAGGGGAGTAAGCCCAACATCCTGAATACTGACCTTTACTGCTTTCTCACCGAGGAGTATTCCACCGGCCGGGACAATCTGAAAGTGGCCCGGGAGCTGGTCCAGGCCGGGGTGAAAATAATTCAGTACCGGGAAAAGGATAAAAAGCAGCGGGTCAAGTACCAGGAATGCCAGGAAATCCGAAAGATTACCGCTCCTGCCGGGGTAACCTTCATTATCAATGATGATATAGAGATTGCCCGTCTGGTGGGGGCGGACGGGGTCCACCTGGGGCAGGACGATCTGCCGGTTGAGCAGGCGCGCAAGCTGGTCGGTGACAGCATGATTATTGGCATTTCCACCCACTCTCCGCAGCAGGCCCAGGAAGCCATTGCCGGGGGAGCGGATTATATCGGAGTTGGACCGATTTTTAAGACATTCACAAAAAAAGATGTGTGCAACCCGGTCGGTCTTGACTACCTGCGCTGGGCAGTAAACCATGTCAACATCCCCTTTGTGACCATCGGCGGAATTAAAAAACATAACATCGTGGAAGTGAAACGCAGTGGCGCCGGATGTATCGGTATTGTTACCGAAATACTGGGGTCCCGCAATATTACCCGGGAAGTTCAAGCCCTAAGAGAGCTCATAAGGCAGGCTCGTACAGTAGTATAAAATTAATTCCACTGCAAAAAGCTATAAATACTCGATTGCCGAGCCTCGACATGGTCAATATCATCTGTTCGAGTTTTCGCAGTAGAATTGAAATTGGTATAACCATCTTCCACCAATACCCGTCCCCTGGGGCGGGTTCCTTTTTCACCGCCTTTCTTCATCCGGTCACAAGCCTTTTCTCCGGATAGTGCTAATGTTTTGGCCGGTTTAGGGCTAATCTATAAGCAGGAAAGGAGGTGTGCTATATGGAAGAAAAAAAACCCGGCAAAATCAATTACTTTTCCCTCTACCATCCCACTGCGCAAGTCCAGAAAGCAGGGATCCGGATACGCCGCAAAAGGAAAGATGATACGGATAAAGAGACGGCTCCTGATGAATAGAAAACGGGTCTTGTCCAAATTGCTGCCTGTAAAAGCAGGAAATTGTTACTGTTTGGCCAATAGTTAAATAAGGAAACAGGTGCAAGTAGCTGGAAAAGTTGGCGTAGTATCTTACAATAGAATCCCTTGCACCGGATATTTCAGTAAACTGGCCCGTCTCGGTAGGCCCAGCTGGATTATCGTCTACCGGAACTTGGGGCGGCGAAATTTTGGGGAGGTCAGGATCATGAAAAAAATATTCCCTCTTTACCTGGTTCTTGCCTTCTTTATGGCAAGTGTTGCCTTTCCTGCGGTGGGGATGGCGGCAAGTTTTCCCGACACTACCGGACACTGGGCCGAGGAATACATAATTTCTTTGGCCAATGCCGGCTATATCAGCGGCTACCCGGATGGCACCTTCAAACCGGATAAAGTAGTGTCCCGGGCCGAGTTTGTCACCGTACTGGTTCAGTGTATGGGCAGTTCTCCCGGTACCGGCAGCAGCGGCTTTGCCGATACCTCCCGCCACTGGGCCAAAGGGTACATAGCTCAGGCGGTAGCCCTGGGCATCCTTATTCCGGAAGAATACCCCACTGGCTTGTCACCGGACGGGGGGATAAAACGCAGTGAGTGCGCAGCCATGTTGGTCAGAGCCCTGGGGGAACAACCAGATTACAGCACCCTGCCTTTTACCGACAAAGAAACGGTTAATCGCTCCATGTACCGTGGCTACGTAAAAACTGCCTATAATCTGGGCCTGCTCAGCGGTTTTCCGGACGGAAGTTTCCAGCCCTTTCAGGAAGTAACCCGGGCACAGATGTCCAAGGTTATGACCGGCTTCCTGGAGAAAACCGACAGTACTATTCCCGGCCCAGTAAATCCGGGTGTACCAACGACGGGTTCGATTACTTCCGTGGCCGTAGAGGAAGAAATTTATCCGTTAAGTGACGGTATTACTCTGGTTGCCGATAACCGGGAGGTTAAAGTAACTTCACTATCTGCCTCCCAGGGTGAGCTTCTAGTTAACAACCAGTATCGTTTTGATCTGGAATACCCGGAAAAATTGGCTATGAAGGTATTCAGCCACTACATCGGCATCCGGGAAATGACCGTAAGCGGAGACCGACTGGTGGTCTATCCCGAGTATCGTAAAGTAACCAGTATAACCATGGGTTCCCGCAAATACGATCCCTATTATGTAAACCTCTACGTGAACTATATGGACGACAAGCGTTATCTTTCCGAGCTCAACATTATTGATGAATACACTGTAATCCTGGATAGGGACAAGTACGACCTGAGCCGGGACAAAGTTACCATTGAACTGGGCCGTGATTTCTATGACATTTCCCGGATTGACTTTGACCGCAAAGAAACCCGTCTGCAGTTGACCAAAACCGACGCAGTGGTGATAGGCGAGCTCTCCATGGCTAATATATCCGCCATCTTCGCCGGAAATAATTCCTTGGACCTTAATCGTATTCGCACCATTGATTTCATAATCAAAGGCGA
>CAZLYH010000116.1:0-3163 GCA_964563775.1 uncultured Syntrophomonadaceae bacterium
TGCAACATGGGGCTGCCAGGGTATATGCTGTGGATGTGGGCTATGGACAGTTGGACTGGTCTTTGCGCAATGATGCACGGGTGGTAAACATAGAAAGAACCAATATTCGCTATTTTACCCGGGAGCAGCTGGGTGAAATAGTGGATATTATAACTATAGATGTTTCCTTTATTTCTCTTAAGAAGGTTCTTCCGGTGGTCAAGGATTTTGTGCATGAACAGGGCGATATTATTTGTCTGGTCAAACCACAGTTCGAGGCCGGTCGGGAAAAGGTAGGCAAGAAGGGCGTGGTTCGAGATCCACAGGTACACGTCCAGGTATTGCGTGATTGTCTGGCCATGGCTGAGGAGCAGGGTCTGTATGTCCGTAATCTTACTTACTCACCCCTTAAGGGACCGGAAGGAAATATTGAATTTTTGCTGCACCTGCGCCAGGAAAGGCCCGGGGCAGATAGCGAAAACCTGGTGGAGCAGGTGGTAGAGCAAGCTCACCGGGAGCTGGAGGGTTAACCGTTTGGAGATTTTGCTGGTAAGCAACCGTTTTAAGGAAGACACTAATTTCATGGCCGAAAGGCTGGCCGGACAGCTGGCTGCCCGGGGGGCCAGGGTGCAGATAGATAATGGGAGCAGCTGCCTGGATGCCAGTGGTGCTCAGTTAATAGTGGTTCTGGGGGGGGATGGTACCATTTTGCGGGCGGCTCGGACTTACGGGCACCTGGGGATACCGATCCTGGGCGTAAATATGGGCACCATCGGTTTCTTAAGCAGCATAGAGATTCATGATCTGGAAGAACATCTGGCTGGCCTCCTGGCAGGGAATTTTCAATTGGATGAGCGTATGATGCTGCAGGTCGAGGCCCGGGAAAAAGGGAAAGTGACGCAGCAGAGCTATTGCCTTAATGAGATGGTTATACATGCGCAGTTGCCGCGCATGGCGGCGTTTCAATTAAAGGTATCCGGACAACCCCTGGGTTTTTATCGTGGGGATGGCTTAATTATAGCCACACCCACCGGGTCCACGGCCTACTCTTTGTCCGCCGGCGGACCGGTGGTTGATCCCGGTTTGGAAGCTCTAATTGTTACGCCAGTGGCTTCCCACGCTGTGAATCGGCGTCCGCTGGTGATTTCAGCTCGGGAAGAGCTTTCTGTTATTCCCCTGGCCGGTCAGGACGTACAGGCCTGCCTGGATGGCCAGGTCCGGTTCGAGGTAAACCTGGATACGGAATTAATTGTCCGCCCGGCCAGCCACCGTCTGCGGCTGGTTAGCTTCAAAGCGGGCTCTTTTTTCAGTGAGCTGGAAGACCGGCTGAAAAGATTGGAAGAATGGGCCGATGGACAGAGCTGAATCTTGAACGGGGCCGGAATAAAGGAGGAAAGTATGAAATCGCAGCGTCGGCATGCCCTTTTGGACATCATCAATAATAATCGCGTTGCTACTCAGAAGGAATTGCGGCAAGCATTGATAGACAGCGGTTTTCAGGTAACCCAGGCCACCCTGTCGCGGGATATCAAGGAATTGCAATTGGTGAAAATCGCTGATGAGGAGGGCTATTATTATGCCTTGCCCGGCGAACAGGCCGCCCGAGGAACCCCGGGCAACCGGGCCTTGCTGGAGCGATTAAAGAGGACATTTCAAGACGCGGTACTGGCCGTAGAGTCCGGGGAATTCTTAATTGTGGTTAAAACCTTACCGGGTGCGGCCCAATCTGTAGCCTCGGCCATTGATAATGCCGGATTAACCAATGTAATGGGTACTGTGGCTGGTGACGATACTATTTTTATGGCCATCAAAAACCACCAGGCCGTAGGGGAAGTTGAGGCGATTTTGCAAGGGTTTCTAAAGAACATATATAAGGATGGGATGGTACGCTAGAGACAATGTTATGTTGATTTAGCCCGTCCCGGGTACTATTCCATTCTATTTATGCCATCCGCGGGTACGATCCGTGCTAATCCCGCTCAAGCAGCGTTATCTGTTTCCGTCAATATAATATCGGTAGTGGTGCTACTGGGGAGGTAGAACCATGTTGCAGGAAATTTTCATACGCAATTTAGTTCTTATCGATGAACTTAAGATCGAATTTGGACCGGAGCTCAACGTGCTTACCGGTGAAACCGGGGCGGGAAAGTCCATTATTATGGATGCCCTGGGCCTGGTGGCGGGGGAACGGGTTCGCAGTGACCTGATTCGTGACCCTGAGCAGAAGATGCTGGTAGAAGCAGTCTTTATGCTGGAAAACCAGGAGGAAACCCGCCGCATTCTGGCTGACAACGGTCTGGCCGAGGATGACGAGGAGGAAGCCTTGCTAATCCTAAGCCGGGAGGTTCTTCCCGGTGGCCGTAGCCTGGCCCGCGTGAACGGGAGGGTAGTCAGTTTATCCACCTTGCGGAACCTGGCTGCCAGCCTGGTGGATATGCACCTGCAACATGACTATTTAAGTATTTTGCGGCCCGACCGCTATGCCGGTTTTTTGGATGCATTCATTTCCCAACGTGGAGAAACCCTGGGGCGGGTTGGGGCGGTATTTGCGCGCTGGAGAGCCTGTCGACAGCGGCTGGAGGAGATTAATCTCAATGAGTCGGAACGTATGCAGAAGCTGGATCTGCTGCGTTTTCAAATCCAGGAGATTGAAGCGGCGGGGTTACAGGTGGGAGAGGAAGAAGGACTTGTTGCCCTGAATCGCCGCATACGCAATATGCAAAGCCTGGCTGAAGGGAGCGCTCGTCTCTACAGCCTGCTTTATTCAGCTGACGAAGGCCGCAGTGCCTATGATCTGTTGTCCGCAGCCCTCAACACGGTGCTTTCCTTGGAGGAGGAGACCTTTTTTGCAGAGATGCGTTCCTGGCTGGAGGAGAGTTGCTATACCTTACAGGAGACAGCCGGGAAAATATCCAGTTTTCAGAGGAGTCTGGATTTTGAACCGGGACTGCTGGAGGAAACCGAGGAACGTTTATACCTCATTAATAGATTGAAGAAAAAATATGGTCCCGGCGCCAAGGACGTCCTGGATCACCTGGAGCAGGTAAAGCAGGAAGCCGAGCTCTTGGAAAACAGCCAGGAGGAGAGTGCCAGACTGCTTCAGGAAGTAAACGAGCTGGAGAAAAAGTATCGGGAAGAAGCGGCTGTTCTCACCACCGAGCGCCGCCGAGCCGCGGTTATTCTT
>CAZLYH010000117.1:0-2769 GCA_964563775.1 uncultured Syntrophomonadaceae bacterium
GCCACACCGAGAAAATGATCAGCATCACCAATCCCAACCAGAAAGTGGGAGTGGAGGCCAGAGTAAAGCAAAACCATTTCACCACTCGATCCACCCAGCTGCCCTGCTTCATCGCCGCCAGGATGCCCAAAATAAAACCGAATATTCCGGAAAAAACCCAGGCCAAACCCATCAGAGCCAGCGAGGCGGCAAAGCGTTCCCTAAGCACCTCGGTTACCGGGCGGCGAAAGATCATGGAAACCCCCAGATCACCATGCAGCAGGGCCGAGACCCAGCACCCGGCCTGCTCCAGCGGCGGGCGGTTCAAACCCCAGTAGGCCGCTATCTGCTCCCGCTGTTCCGGACTTACCCGCATCATATCCGCCCCTACATAGGCCTGCACCGGATCTATGGGGGATTGGCTTATCAGCCAGAAACAGAGCAGACATAGCGCCACCAGCAGGGTAACGATGCGCAGTACCTTACCCAGTAAAAAAGCAATCAGTCTTCTGGCATTCACGTCTCATAAACTCCTTAAGAATTAATCCTTCCAGCGCCACTGCGAAATATTATCGGTAATCGGCCAGCCGCGGCCATGCACCTGGATCTTCTGTTTGCCAATATCCAGGTCTTCTCTGACCAGATAAACATGCTTTAGATTGACCAACCAGGCCCAGGGCGCATCTCCCCAGGCGGAGAATCCGGTCTGGCCATCCCATTGCGCCTTTTTCCAGTACTGCAAGGCCTCTTCTTCACTTCGAGCCGACAAGGCCTGGTTCAGATAGGCATCTACCGTCGGGTTGCTGTAAAAACCGGTATTATACCATCCCTGGCCCGCCATCCGGCTGTGGTACAGGTTGTACATCTCCAGGGGGTCATGACTCCCCCACCCGAAAAGTACCGCATTGGCATGCATCAGCGGTTTGATCTCGTCCCAGCTCTTGCCTTCGACCTGCACATCTATTCCCAGGGTCTTGATACGGTCAGCGGCTGCAATGGCCAATGATTGCCTCACCTGATCTCCCGCCGTATATAAAAGCAGGAAGCGGGCCTTAAGGTTACCCTTCTCGAGAATCCCGTCATTGTCACTATCTTTCCATCCTGCCTGGGCCAGGATTTTTTGGGCCCCCTCCAGATCGCCATCCTTGATAACCGTTTCTGGATTCCACCAGGGCAGGTGATCCGATGAGGAAAAGGCCACCGTGCCATAACCATCCAGAATCCCGTCCACCAGCTCCTGTCGGTCGATAGCCATATTAATGGCTTGGCGGATAGCAATATCAGCAGTTACATCATTGCCGACCGGATAGCCTTCAGAGGTCTTTTTGCCGGCCTGGGCCGTGGGAAAGAGAATGCCGCGATTGTCCACCGTCTGCAGGGCCAGGATGCGCATGCCCGTTATCTCCTGACGCGCGAAGGCGGGAGGAATGCCGGCGATGTCCACCTGTCCGGCTTTGGCAGCCGCAAAAGCAGCGTCCTCATCCAGGAAGAGGAAGGTCACCTTCTTAAAGGCCGGTTTTTCCCGATAATACTCCGGATTGGGCTCCACGATGAGCTGCTGGCCTTTATCCCACTGTACAAACTTAAAGGGCCCTGAGCCGCTGGGATGCTCTGCATATTCCTTATTATGGGCATGCCGGGGAACAATCCCTTGGGAAACCAACTGTACCACAAAGGTTGATTGAGGCTCTTTGAGGGTAAATTGGACCGTATGTTTATCCAGAGCGGCTACGTTTTTCATCACTCCCAGATCGACTACCGATCCACTGCTGGCGGCTGTTTGATAGGTGTAGACCACGTCACGGGCCGTAAGCGGCTTACCATCGGAAAATTTTACATCATCGCGTATTTTGACCGTCCAGGTCAACCCGTCATTGCTTACCGAATAGCCGGTAGCCAGATCATTAACAATCTTCAAATCGGCATCCCGGGTCAAAAGCGTGCTCTGGAAAAGTGGAGAGCCATATCGCCCCCAGCCGGTGATGGGGTCAAAGCCGGCGTCCGGTTCACTCCCGGTAAGCGCCAGAATCAATTCATCTTTTTGCCCCTTCTTCCCGGCAGCCGGGGGCCCATTTCCCGCACAGCCCACCAGGCTGAGCACGAATACCAGCAGTACCCCTGCGCTTATTAAAGCCCTAAACCTTTTAAACACTCCTGCATTCCTCCGTCCTGATAAGATTAGCAAATAACGATATCCCCTTGCGTGGTTGGTACCGGTTCCTCCGCGCCCCAGGTTGTCAGCCATTCCATCTGCACAAAAAAATAGCCACAAAAGTATCTCCCTGCTTCAGCAGAGAATTAACCTTCGTGGCTATTCATTGTCAATATTCATTTGCCTGGTGACCAATTCCGCCGGGTGACAGAAGGATACGCCGGCAACTGTCCATTTCCGGACAGCTCATTTATTATGGCCAGCAAAAACCCTGATTATTGCATTGAATTCGACATTCCCAACCTGATTCCTCCTCCCCCCAACCATTATCTTGCCCATAATTAAGTGCGTGAGCGCTCTCCCCCCCCCTGGTTCCGTTGCTTATCATCAATTGGGCCTAAAAGCACAAAGGAGCACCCTTTCTTCCATCAAAATTTTGAAAGCGACATCTAAACTTCTCCAGCCAGGTAGCCAAGTTGAGTTACAATGATATAAAGTGAATGAAACAAGACCTTCCGTTGGCCCCGGCGGGGGAGCAGCTGGTCAGATGACATGCGCCGGGTTTAGTTCACTTAAGAAGGAGCGTCCTTATGAAAAAACTCATCCAAATCTGTGGTGATCCCACTGTCGATTGGTTC
>CAZLYH010000118.1:0-2520 GCA_964563775.1 uncultured Syntrophomonadaceae bacterium
CCCAGATGGGTACAAGTAGTATCCACGCAGTGAACCTGGCCTTCTTCATCCCGGTAGGCGCCGATTCTTTGCCCATCTATTTCCACCAGCCGGGCTTCGCCCCGGGGTATTTCCGTTTTTTCCGGTAATCCCTGCAGTTTTCCGGCGATCAGGTCTTTGGCCACATGGGCGTTCTGAATAAACCAGCTCTTGACCGAAGGTAGAGTTAATCGGGCCGGATTGTAAACCTGGGCCCAGGGATTATCTCCTTTCACAATTAGATCCTTAAGCACCATAGCCGCTGCGGTACCGTTGGTAATACCCCACTTGCCAAAACCTGTGGCTACATAGATATGAGGACTTTGCGGAGTAAGATTGCCAACGTAGGGAACACCGTCTACGGTCATGCAATCCTGAGTGGACCAGCGATAGAGTACATCCTCCACTGTAAAGGTTTGAGCAGCAAAATCGACCAGGTTCTGATAATAGGTGTCGGTATTTCCTCCATGACCGCTTTTGTGGTGTTCCCCGGCCACCAGCACCAGTTCACCGTTTTCGTCATTCTGGGAACGTAGAGAACGGGTAGGGCTTTCGGCGTTAATGAACGTGCCTTCGGGAAAGGCTTCCCGAATTTTTACCGCCACTATATAGGAGCGGTCCTGATAAATCCTGCTGAAATAGAGGCCGCCGCCGTCGAAAAACGGATAATGGGAGGCGATAATTACCCGCGAAGCAGTTACCTTATGACCGTTTCGAGCCACCACCACCGCACCATCGGCTTCCTCCAGATGCACAGCCGCCGTTTGTTCGAAAATAGCACTGCCTTGGCCGGGTATTTTTTCTGCCAGGGCTTGCAGGAACTTGACGGGGTGAAACTGCGCCTGCCCATCAAAACGCAAGGCCGCCTGGACCGCAAAGGGCAGGGGAATTTCCCTAAGATATTCAGCTTCAATGCCTAGCTGGGCAGCTACCCGAGCCTCATCCTCAATATCGGTTATATAGCGCTCCGATTGGGTAAAGACATAAGCGGGCCGCCAGGAGAAATCACAGTCAATGTGATGTTTTCTGCTGAGCTCAGCAATCAGCCCAATGGCACTCTGGTTGGCGTCGGCGTACTGCCGGGCCAGTTCTTCACCCATTTCCTTTTGTAGGCGGGCATAAATCAGACCATGCTGGGAAGTAATCTTGGCGGTACTGTGTCCGGTGGTACCCTGGAGAATACGGTCTGCTTCGATCACGGCTACCTTTAACCCTTCCTCTTTCAAAAGGTAAGCGGCCGTAATTCCCACAATTCCTCCTCCCACAATGGCCACATCTACGCTTATATCCCGGTCCAGATCAGGATAATCGGTGGCGGCGATGGAGGCAAGCCAGTAGGGGCTGGGGGGATCACGAAAATCGTTTTTCTTTCCTTCCATAAATACACCTGTTTCCATATATTTTTTATAGTTTTTACCGAACCGGCAAATCTATGCAGCACTAAAATCTCTGCCATAATACCTCCTGCAACCGTTGATGGCAGGCAGGAAATCGATGCCACAAGGCGAATTAGTAATCATTTACACAAACAACCAGCCCATAACCAAAACTTAATATTGCTTACGGAGGGAAAGGCTTGCTTAAGCCTCATATTCGCTCCTGGCTATAGAAAGGAACCGTAGTCTTGGTATTTTCGAGCTTGGTTTTTCTCTATCTTTTTCTGCCGGCCTGTTTAATCAGCTACTATATTATTCATAACCCGGTTTATCGCAATTGGGTCCTGATCGTTTTTTCCCTGGTATTCTACGCCTGGGGTGAACCGGTATGGATTGTCCTTCTTCTCTTTACCGCCTTTTTCGATTACTTTAATGGTTTACTGGCGGAAAAGTACCGGGGCGTCTGGCAGAGCAAAGCGGCGGTTGTCTTTTCCATTACTATCAACCTGCTGGTGCTGGGATTTTTCAAGTACTCCGGATTCCTGGTGGAAACCATCAACCAGCTGCTGGGGCTAAACATACCCTTCCGGGAATTCAGCCTCCCTCTGGGCATTTCCTTTTATACTTTTCAGAGCATTTCCTATGTAGTGGACGTCTACCGTGGCGAAGTAGCCGCGCAAAGGTCCCCCTATAACTTTCTGCTCTATGTGGCCCTGTTTCACCATCTGGTGGCCGGCCCCATCATCCGCTACAAGGATATCGAAAAGGAGATAGCGGAGCGGACTATTACCTTTGCCCTGCTTAGCCAGGGAATCAACCGATTTATTATCGGCCTGGGCAAAAAGGTCATTATCGCCAATAACCTGGGAGAAGTGGCCGATATTTTTCTTAAAGGAAACCTGGGAGAAATGTCGGTGCTGGGGGCCTGGTTTGGTATCACTCTCTTTGCCCTGCAGATCTATTTTGATTTCTCCGGTTATTCAGATATGGCCATCGGGTTGGGTAAAATGTTTGGCTTCAACTATAAAGAGAATTTCAATTACCCTTACATGGCCCGCTCCGCTACCGATTTCTGGCGCCGATGGCATATTTCACTGGGGAGTTTTTTCCGCGACTATGTATACAT
>CAZLYH010000119.1:0-2397 GCA_964563775.1 uncultured Syntrophomonadaceae bacterium
ACTTTGTCCATCTTCATTCCTCCACTGCTTTAATGGCGTCAAAGGTGCAGACCTGGGCGCAGAACCCGCAGCTTACGCAACTGTTGGGGTTAATAACTGCCAGTTTGTCCGCATCTAAAAACGACAAGCCTGTGCAGCCGACTTTAAGGCAGATCTTGCAGCCTTTGCACAGTTCCGTGTCAACAACATAGCCACCCTTTTTCGGCGCTCTTTCCAGCAAAGCGCAGGGGCGCTTGGCAATGATGACCGAAGGTTCGCGCCGTTCCAGTTCCTCTTTGACAGTGGTCTGGAATGCTTCCAGATCCAGTGGATCTACCCGCCGCACATTCTTAACGCCAATAGCGCGTACCAGGCCTTCCAGATCCAGCTTGGCGGTGGGCTCTTTGCGTATGGTCAGACCGGTGGCCGGATGGTCCTGATGTCCGGTCATGGCGGTGGTGTCATTGTCCAGGATAATTACGGTGGAGGTTCCCTGATTGTAAACTATATCTATCAGTGGGGTAATTCCGGAATGTACAAAAGTGGAATCACCGATTACCGCCACTACTTGGGAGGCGAATTCTTCACCCCGGGCTTTTTCCATGCCCAGGGCGGTGCCAATACTGGCGCCCATGCAGATGCAAGTGTCCATTCCATCCAGCGGGCTCAATGCTCCCAGGGTATAACAGCCAATGTCTCCCATTACGGTTAACTTCATTTTATTCAGGGCATAAAAGACACCCCGGTGCGGACAGCCCGGACAGAGCAAGGGCGGGCGGGCCGGTATCTCCTTTTCCAGTCCGTACCCCGAAGCGGGGGCCTGTCCTCCCAATACCTGGGCAATCATCTCTGGGCTGTATTCACCCAGCAGGGTGAATAATTCCTTTCCCTCCACCGGAATTCCCCAGGCCCGGACCTGTTCCTCAATAACCGGTTCCAGTTCTTCCACGATAACCAGCCGCTTTACCCGCGAAGCAAAATCACGCACCAGCTTTTCCGGCAAAGGATTGGTCAGGCCCAGTTTAAGAACCGATGCTTCAGGAACGGCCTCTTTTACATACTGATAGGCGATGCCGCTGGTAATGATGCCCAGCTCAGGGTCGCCTGCTTCGATACGGTTCAGCGGGGTGGTTTCCGCATACTTCTCAAGCCGCAGCATGCGTTTTTCCACTTCCACATGGCGGCCCCGGGCAAAGCCAGGTAGCATGACGAATTTGGCCGCATCCTTTTTATATTCCTTTAACCCAAGTTCCTGCCGGGCTCCAGGCTCCACCAGGGTCTGGGAGTGGGAAAGGCGGGTAGTCACCCGCAGCATTACCGGAGTGTCAAATTCTTCACTCAATGCAAAGCCCAGACGGGTAAAATCCCGGGCTTCCTCACTATCCGCGGGTTCCAAAACGGGCAGCTTGGCAAAGCGCGCATAGCCGCGGTTATCCTGTTCATTCTGGGAGGAATGCATCCCCGGGTCATCGGCTGATACCAGCACCAGCCCCCCGTTTACTCCCGTATAGGCAAACGTGTAAAGGGGGTCAGCTGCCACATTAACCCCCACATGTTTCATGGCCACCAGGGTGCGAGCACCGCCAATGGAAGCTCCGGCTCCCACCTCCAGGGCTACCTTTTCATTGGGAGCCCACTCGGCATACACGCCCTCAAAACGGGCCAGGTTGCTGACTATCTCGGTGCTGGGCGTTCCCGGGTAGGCAGTCGCAACGGTGACTCCCGCCTCGTATGCTCCCCTGGCAATGGCTTCATTGCCGATCATCAACTTTTTCATCATCCAATCCTCCTACCCCAGGTATTACATACAACAGGCCTTCTCATCCCGAGGATCAGAGGGCCATTAATGACAACAAAGAAATTATACAGCCTGATAATAGCACAAAGCCGGGGGGAGTGTAAATGCTACTTTCCCCGGGCCTCGTACCACAGAAACAAGGCTTCACTGAGCAGACGGGCCATATGATATATATGGGAAAGGTCCAGCTCGGGAGCAGGGTGAAACCTGTTTCCCCGGATGCCCACCACCCCCGTAAGGGAGACGTCCCCTACTTCCGGCAGGCGTTTGGCCAGGGCCCTTCCCGGGAACAGCGGACTGAGACGCCCCTTCACCATTCCCAGTTGACCGCGCTCCCCTAACGAGGCATCGACAGCGATTTCCATACTACCCGGGTGTTGCAGGCGAATTCCGTGCAATAAACTGGACAAATTACGGCCATGCAAGGGTTCGTCCAGAGTGCCGTAGATGGGTGCCCGGGGAAGTTTTTCCTGCAGCTTGGTTCCTACCAGGGGCCCAAAGCAATCCAGAATATGCCGGGGAGTGCCCACGCAGATGAAAACCGGTTCTCCCGCCAGAGGGAGGCACAGCCTCGTCAACCCCTCCAGCAAAATGCCAACCGCTCCCGGCTGCTGGTAATA
>CAZLYH010000120.1:0-2210 GCA_964563775.1 uncultured Syntrophomonadaceae bacterium
GCAGTGTGGACCCATGCCTGTCCATGCCCATTCCTATTCAGCCGAAAAAGGCATTTCCGGAGGGACGGATTGCACCTGGCCATCAACCATAAACGATTTGGTCCATTCAGGCCGTGCGGGTGGATTTTCTCCCTGCAGCATTTCCCGCCACTTCTGGTCAGTAAGCCGATCTTGAGCCGGCCAGGGGAACTCATAATAGGTATAAACCCCGCCCTTGGCAATACGCAGTTTACCATCTACCGGGACAACGACATAAATGGAAGCCACCATCCCGGTGCCTTCCTCCAGGACCAGGTCGGGAGGAGCCGTAGCCACATCCGCCACCAGCGCGGCCGGGTTATCACATAGCTGGGAACGGTGCACGATACCGCTGTCGCGCAAGGCTTCAATCCAGAAGTGCTCCAGCTGGCCTCCGTAAGAACGAATCAGCTCATATTCCTCATCAGACAGAGGCTGGTTTTCCAGCTCCTTTATGGAAATGTTCTTTAAGGATAGGGCCAATTCTTCCAGGCGATCCAGACTGTTTTTATCCCTTTCACTCAAAAGCCCCCGGCTTTGCAGGCCATCCCGGGTAAGAGCGGTCAGGTTGGCCAGCCGGCTGTACAGCCAGGGATTAGGTTCCACATAACCCCGGTCATCGGTGGGGAAATCACCGCCCCCCATTTCGGCATAGTTCTGTTTGCTGTAGAGGATGGTATCGTGCTTGAGTTCGGTCCAACTGGCCAGGTAAGTGTTCAATTCCTTGTGACTCCAGGCTTTATTGCGCATAAAGGAAGGGAAACCCGCCCCTTTCTCCGTAGTCAGGGGCTGCAGGGTATATAGCCAGCTCCAATAAAGATTCTGCTGCCAGGTATTCGCATCAAGTCCCTTAATATAAGTCTGCATTTTTTTCATATTCTGCGGATAGCCGGAGTAAGACGTCTCGCCCATACTCTTTAGCAGAGAGTAGGCCTGAGCCGAGCCCATGGCGGCCGGAATGTCCAGGCCACGGGGCAGCATGCGCCGCTGACCCTGCGGATTTTCCCCTACTTCCCGGTAAATCAGGCGCTGAAATATGGAAGCGTCCAGGGTGAAACGCTGTCCCATAAAGCGGAAGCCTTTAATCTCCCGCTCCCGATCGGGTTGAATAGTCTGGTCAAAAACCGGCAGGGAGTTGATAGCCGGACCCTTTAAATTACGGGCCTTTTTCATAAATGTCTGCCATTTGGCTTCTTCGCCGATCAAATCCTCAAGCTGCATCCGTGGTCCGTAAACCTCTTTAAGTAGGGGAGCATACTCATAGTAACCGGGATCATCACTGCGGCCCACCAAAAAGGAGGTGGTCTGGTAGATCTTCTCCCATTCGCTATAATTTTGCTCCCGGCTTTGCGCCAGGGTCATCAGGACCGCAGAACGGGTTTCATCGGCATCTTTCTGCCGAAAGGTGATTCTTCCGTACCACATCATGGTCTTAAAATAGCGGCCCAGATCTTCACTGCGGGTATAGTGACCGCGGGGAATATACTGGGTGTAGTCTTCTTTGAAATCCTCTACAACATCAGACCCGGAGTGACCCATGCTCATCAAAGGGGAAGGGGTCATCTCCTGGTGGGCAGCAATCAGCTGCAGCTCCTGGTTGACCACGTCTTTTACTTCGTCAGGGATTTTCAGGGCGGGATCCAGCAGGCGTCCGGCCACAGCAAAAAAAGCCAGGTTGCGCCGCGCGGCATTTTCCCATTCACTGCCACGCAAGCTGTCCAGCTGCCGGGAGCTCTCCGCCAGCATATTCTGGTTAAGTTTCTGAAGCGCGGGCAGCAGTTGGTCTTCTTCCACCACTTTGAGCAGGTGGTTGAAAAAGAGGTGGTAGTTGTGCAGCATGCTATCCGTGGTAACGAAGTTGGGCTTTACGTCGTAGCGGTTGGACTCATAGAGAGAAAAAAACTCATACCAGTCATCGGGGGTTACCACAAACCCATTTTTCACAAGCGGGTCTTGTAACGGGGGCGAAAATTTAAAACGTTCCCGATTGGTAAGATTGCTTAAATCAGGCGCTACTGTGTAAGCGGGAACAGAAGGGTTTACCCGCACCTCGACCCCGCGGCTGGGGGCAAACTCTGCGGCCTGGGCCAAACCCGCCTCCAGACGGTAGGTATCTAGCTTGGTTCCTTCCTGACTGCCCCGGCATCCGGCCAGGGGTAAAATAAGCAGCACAACCAGGACCAGGCCTACCC
>CAZLYH010000121.1:0-1967 GCA_964563775.1 uncultured Syntrophomonadaceae bacterium
ATCCCCGTGATGCCGTTCAGATTATGCAGCGTATCTGCGGGGTCTGCCCGGTTTCCCATTGTACAGCAGGTACTTTGGCTTTGGATGATGCCTTTGACATTGACGCTCCTCCCAACGGCAGAATCATCCGCAACCTCATCCTGGGGTCCAACTATATTCAGTCGCATATCCTGCATTTCTTCCACCTGGCAGCTCTGGATTATGTAAAGGGACCGGACGTAGCCCCCTTTACCCCGCGCTATCAGGCGGATTACCGTTTATCAGATGCTGATAATGCTCAGGCTGTAAATCATTACCTGGAAGCCCTCACCATGCGCCGCAAGGCTCATGAAATGGGAGCCATATGGGGTGGGAAGATGCCGCATGTGCAGGCTATTGTTCCCGGGGGTGCCTCCGAGGTTCCCGATACCCAGAAAATCTATGAATTTAAAAACCGTTTGGCAGAACTCATTAATTTCATCGATAATGTCTATATTCCTACTGTTAAAGCAGTAGCCGGGGCTTATGCCGACTGGTTTGACATCGGACGTGGCTGCATGAATATGGTGGCCTATGGTGGCTTCCCTCTGGAACAGGGCAAGGACCATGTAAAGAAAAAGAAATTCTTTCCCTCTCAGGTCTATATTCGCGGCCAGTTCCTGGATTTTGATCCCAGCCTGATTACTGAGGAAGTCAAGTACTCCTGGTATAAGGATGAAATTGAGCCTACTCCTGATAGGGCTATTGTTGCGCCGGATCCTCGCAAGAAACAAGGGTATTCCTGGCTGAAGGCTCCCCGCTACAATGGGGAAGCTGCTGAAGTAGGACCGCTGGCTCGCCTGTGGACCATGAAACAGAAAGACGTTGCGGGACTCGGCGAAAAAGCCTTTTCAGTAATGGGGCGGCATTTTGCCCGGGCGGTGGAGACCTCCATGGTAGCCCATGCTTTGGATGAATGGGTTATGAAACTCGAAGCAGGTCAGCCGGTCTGTGTACCCCATAAGATTCCAGCCAACGCTGAAGGAATGGGACTGACCGAGGCTCCGCGGGGTGCTTTGGGGCACTGGCAAAAGATCGAGAAACAGAGAACTGCTGTTTACAATGCTGTGGTTCCTACTACCTGGAATGCGGGACCGCGTGACGGCAAAAACGTACCCGGACCCATGGAACAGGCTCTGATTGGTACCCCGGTGGCCGATCCGGCCAACCCGGTGGAACTGGTCAGGATTGTAAGGGCTTTTGACCCCTGTTTTGGCTGTGCCATTCATGTCATGACCCCTGACAAGAAAACCATCAACGAATTTACGGTTTACTAGGGGGTGTGAAAATGGTAAAGAAAATGGAGGAAAGGCATTCCGGTTGGATCCGTTTGTTTCACTGGATCAACATGATTGCCATTACTCTGCTGGTCCTGACCGGGTTCTATATCCATTCGCCCCATGGCTTCCGTCTGTTTGCGAATATGGACAATGCTCGTATGCTGCATTTCGCCATGGCTTATCTGCTTTGTTTCGGTGTGGTCGGCCGGGTATACTACGCGATTGTCACCGGTGATGCCAAGAACGTTTGGTTTGATTTTAAGAATGATCCCAAAAAGTTTCCCAGCATGATCAAATACTATACGTTCATGGCCGATGATCATCCCTATTATGGCAAGTATAACCCGGGACAGAAGATGATGTATTCCGGTTTTCTCTTCATGGTTATTATCCAGGTGGTGACCGGCTTTATTCTTTACAAACCGCAGGTGGCTTTCTGGTCGACCATGGGTGATTATCTGGGTGGCGAGATTGCACTGCGCATGGTACACTTGATTATTACTTGGTTGTTTGTCCTTGCGGTTGTGGCCCATGTCTATTTGGATATTTCCGAGGGCGTTCCGGTGTTAAAATCCATGTTTACCGGCAAGATGCCTGCGGACTTCCACCATGGCTACCATGAGGAAGAGACCGAAGCGGATAAAGGTATCAGTGCCTGAGCAAGGAGGC
>CAZLYH010000122.1:0-1953 GCA_964563775.1 uncultured Syntrophomonadaceae bacterium
CACCAGCTGCATAGAAAGGCGGTATATGCTACCGCCAGCCATCCAAAGGCGGGGGTTTTCAGCAATTCTCTTGTCCCCCGGGTATTGGCCGGAATGGCTTCGCTGGACTGCGCCTCCTGGTTATGGGAGGCTATGTATTGGGCTTCTGACGCTGATATATAAGGATTGTCGTCGGGCTGGTCGGATACCCAGCGCAGCCACAGCGGTATTATAGCCAAAAGACCCAGCAGCCCGGGGATAAAAAAACTATATTCCCAGCCGAACCGGATGTTTACCCAGGAATAGAGCGGCATAGCTGCTATTAACGCCAGGCAGCCCCCTACCCCGGTGATGGCATTGGCAGTACCGCGTTCGTGCGGGGGAAACCAGTTTTTCACCAGCAGATTAAAATTAGGGAAATAGATGCCCTGCCCCATCCCCAGCAACACCCGCATCAGGACAAGAGCGCCAAAAGAAGCCACCCAGCCCCCGGCCAGTGTGGCCAGAGCACCGATGATAACCCCCAGGAACAAAGCCCGCCGCGGTCCCAGCCGGTTGCTAAGGGGGACTGATAACATGTTGGCCAGGGAATAAACTAGCAGGAAGACAGTCATCAGCATCCCCTGCCGGGCTGCCTGCCCCACTAACCCCATGTCCTCCAGGAACCGGGTGTCTACCAGCAGCACCCCGATATTGGTTCGCTGCAAATAAACCAGGATCCACATGACCGCCAGCATCATTACCAGAGTATAGCGGTATTTACCGTGACTGGTGCTATCGCTTAGCAAAATATCGTCCTTCTTTCACCATGAGTTCACCCATCAAGAGTTATACTACTAATGCAGCAAGCAGGCAATAGCAAAGGCCGTATAAGTGAAAGGGGATGACGTAAAGAGAGCAGGGGAAGACCCTTGGCCTTGAAGAACCAAGGGCTTTCGAAAGGATACTCGTAAAACACATAAAACGCGGGATGGTCCCTCTTTATACCAGGTTGCCAGCGGCCAGGAAACCCGGGTCGGCAAGAATTGATTCCCGGCGGTCGAAACGGACGATCTCACCATTTTCCATTATCATCAACCGGTCAGCAATAGCCACTGTTTCCAGGTCATGCTCTACCATGATGATGGCTTTTCCCCGCTGGCGCAGTTTTTCCAGGACGTCGGCTATCCGCTTTTTGCCGGTATGGTCAAGTTGCGACAAAACTTCATCCAATACCAGTATAGGCGGATCCAGAGCTAAAACTGCGCCTAAGGCCACCAGATGTTTCTCGCCGCCGGAAAGTTGATAGGGATTGGCTTCCCTTAAGGAGTTAATTCCCAGCAGGTTTATTACTTCCTCGACGCGCTCCCGGATACGCTGTCGGGGCAGGCACATGTTTTCCGGAGCAAAGGCGATTTCGTCTTCCACGGTGGGCGAAAATAGCTGGCTATCCGGATCCTGAAAAACCAGGCCCACTTCCAAAGCCAGAGAAGCCACTCCCAGATCTCTGGTGTTTTGGCCGTTTACTAAAACACTCCCCTCCAGCGCTCCGCCCCAGGAGTGCGGAATTATCCCGTTTAGACAGTAACAAAGAGTACTCTTGCCACAGCCGCTTAAACCCATTAATGCGGTTATTTCCCCTGGGGCTACTTCGAAACTAAGATTTCGCAAAACTGCCGGTCCTGCCGGTTGGTACCGGTAGGTCAAATTCTCAACTACTACCGCTTTAGTCAGGTCCGTTCACCTCGAATACGCTTTTCCCCAAGCCATCTGTAAAACCAATTAAACCAAAATCCTGCTCCCAACATTATCTATAAATGTTTGATGATGTTGAGTTTAATTTGGCCCAACGGGGGCATTTCCTGGATAATTCAAAAATTCCTTCATTTAGGAATGAATTATCTATCAAGAGGAAATAGTGCCCAAAACTTTGCTTGACATTATAGCACATTATATTTAAAGTTACGTTAAATAACGATCGGTAACGTTTAATAA
>CAZLYH010000123.1:0-1882 GCA_964563775.1 uncultured Syntrophomonadaceae bacterium
AATCCGGCCATCCGCAACCTCATTAGAGAGAACAAGACCCACCAAATTTACTCCGCCCTCCAGACCGGGGGGGCGCAGGGAATGATGACCATGGAAAAATCCCTGTCGCTGTTTGTGCAGCGCGGGTTGATTACCCAGGAAGAGATGAAGCGCCGTCTCATCAATCCGGTATAGCATAAAGACGACCAGAAGGGGGAGTTGCCGTGATTTTTTCCTATCGCGTCCGCGATCTGAGCGGGGGAGTCTCCCAGGGCTACCTGGAAGCCGACAACCGCAACCTGGTTATCGAGGCCCTGCTGCGCCAGAACTATACCATCCTGGATATAAAGGAAGAGAAGGATAAAACCGCCACCCGGGAGCGCAGCGTAAATGTAAGCCTGTTTCAGTCGGTCAAGGTCAATGACCTGTCCCTCTTTACCCGCCAGCTTTCCACCATGGTGGGAGCCGGCCTGCCCATTATCCGCGCCTTGCAGATTTTAACCGAGCAGACCAAAAACCCCATGCTGCGGGAGGCGACAGGCAAGATCCGCCAGAGCCTGGAAGAGGGTCTGGCTTTAAATGAGGCCATGGCCCGGCATCCCAAAATCTTCTCCCCCATGTATCTCAGCATGGTCAAGGCGGGAGAAACGGGCGGGGTTCTGGATGGGGTCCTGAACCGATTGGCCGACCAGTTGGAGCGGGATCGGGAGATAAACTCCAAGATAAAAGCCGCCTCCATCTACCCAGCCGTAGTTCTGTCAGTAGCAGTGCTGGTCGTCATCTTCATTCTGACCTATGTTATGCCTACTTTTGTAGAGTCGTTTGCTTCGTCTGGGGTGGAGCTGCCCGCATTTACCAAGTTCTTCCTGGGAATCAGCGATTTCCTGCGCCATAACGCCTTGTGGCTGGTAATCGGCATTGTTCTACTGGTAGTGTTGCTCAAGTCCTGGGGCCGCACTACGGCCGGTCGCCTCTTTTTCGATCGGTTATACCTGAAAATGCCGATAGTGGGCAAGGTGGTCAACCGGGTGGCCGTGTCCCGTTTCACCCGCATCCTGGGCAGCCTGACTACTTCCGGGGTGCCTATCATCCAGGCCCTGGAGGTCCTGGAGGGAGTGGTGGGTAACAAGGTTATCGGCAATGGTATCGCCGATGCCCGGGAGAGCATCCGCGAGGGGCAGTCCATCGCCGATCCCATCAGGCGTACCGGGGTGTTCGAGCCCATGGTGCCGCAAATGATCGCCGTCGGGGAGGAGACCGGCGCTTTGGACGATATGCTGGAGCGCATGTCCAACTTCTACGACAGCGAGGTAACCTTTGCCGTAGAAGGTCTGCTCAAAGCGGTGGAACCGGTACTGATTATTTTTGTCGCCGTAGTGGTGGGGTCCATTATCGTAGCTACCTACCTGCCGGTATTCAATATTGTCAATACCCTGCAATAACCTGGGGGAAACCGCCGCGTCCTTCACAGAAGCTGCGGTTTTAATAGAAAAATGCTGTTCCCCAATGTGCCAAGACGGCTTCGAAAGGGGGGGATGCGTCGACCAAGGCAATGGAACAGCCGGAGAACGATTTTTTGAGGAGGGAGTGTGAACCATGTTAATGAAAATGCGCAGCCGTATGCAAAGAACGGCCGGACAAAAGGGTTTCACCCTGGTGGAACTGATGGTGGTCGTAATCATCATCGGTATCCTCATCGCCATCGCCGTACCCGTCTACAATTCCACCCAGGAGAAGGCCCGCGCGGCCGCCTGCAAGGCCAACCAGAGAACAATCGATAGCGCCATCGTTCAGTGGGTAATGGAAGAGCCAGAAAGTAGAGATATTACTCATTTTGATGCAACTGGTTCCATTGCAAACGAGACTGACCTAGAACCTTTCTTTTCTGGCAACAAGGTGCCAA
>CAZLYH010000124.1:0-1810 GCA_964563775.1 uncultured Syntrophomonadaceae bacterium
TCTATGGCCTTGCCATACCAGAAGATGGCCCGCCCCCAATCGCTCTTGTTGAAATTATATTCTCCCTCTCCGACATAATGGGCATAGTTTTTGGCGTCGTTTATGTAGGCGCTCAAGGACTTGGCTTCCCAGGAGACTTCTTTGTTAAAGCTTTCTCCGATCACGCGCAGTGGTACCAGGGTGCGGCCATTCACCACTTTGGGTGGAACATCCATGGATATATTGGAGTACGATCCTTCCACTTCTAATTTCCCGGTGGGGTTACCAATCTGCAGAGTTAATTTTTCTCCGTGCTTGGACACCGCTTCTACGGTCCTGGTGGCCTCGATCCAGGTTACCTGGGCCTCCAGGGCCTCGAAGATGGCACGCAGGGGTACCAGCACTCTGCCGTCGTCAATGATCGGCTCGGTATCACCGAATTTTACCTGCATACCATTGACATACACCCGGGGTGCAGCCAGGGCGCTGGTGGCCAGGACGCCTACCAGGAGCAGGGCCAGTACGGCCGCATAAAAGGTCCTCTTCCTAATCCCTTTTCTCAAAGACAATCCCTCCCGTTGTTTTTTCCTTCCATTACGATGGAAAACTAGTTCTACAATCAGGCGAGAAAATCCTCTCTGGATATATTATCAGTCCGCGCCAGGTACTCGCTCACCCGGTTCTCGAATTGTCCTTCTTTATAACCCAGGTGCGTGGGAGCTCCTCCCCCGCGGTCAAAATAGCAGCGGAAGCCCCAGGGCAGCTGCTGGCTGTATACGGTGCCCACCACGGCATCTCCGGCACCGGCCACCAGGCGCCACTCGGTTACCGGGATGTAGGTCTTTACTTCGCTGCCCATGGTATAGTCGGTGCGCAGGATTCCTCCCCCCATCCGGGTAAAGCTGGGGGGTTTTATCATGTCCGTGCTCCGGGACCTGCCGGGTTCCGGCCGGGTTACCAGTTGAAAGCCCGACTGGGTGCGCGGCAGGTTGTCCGGATTCAGCAGACTGATGCGCTCATCGTAATCCTTAAGGATTTGCTGGTACTGGTTGTCATCATAGTGAGAAGGCCGGATGGAATCGAAGCAGGCCTTTTCCTCACTGCTTATGTTGTGAAATCCCGGACTGTTGATTATTCGGCCTTCTTCGATCGCTATCCTGGCACCTGTATCGTAGGTGTTACTGGTAATTGCCGCCAGTGATGACGGGTAACTATCAGCTGAACTACGGGCCGAATTTGTTCTATCCGCCATCTGTGCAGATTTGGACCGTTCGGCAGTACTTTGCACCTGATCCAAGACCGCAGCAAATCGTGGGGTGTTTTTATTGGCTCCCCTACGGTAAGGATCGTGGATATATTGGTCCAATCCGCTGGTATTCCCCGGCCCTGACACGCTGTTTGTCATTACCCGCGCTCACCTCTTCCCAATATTTTAGGGGTTAATAACTGAAATAACATACCCGCTGCTGTCAAAGGTCACCTGACTGTTGGCTTTGCAGTCCTGCGTGGTTGATTCACTTGTGGGCAGGACGGTGTCGTTTTTCAGGGTCCCGCTTTTTACGTACCAGTTATTGAAGGTTATTACTGTTCCTGCTTTGAAGGCGGTGGTTTTGTTGGCGGTGTAGGGCAGTATTTCATCACGGTACAAGGTACCCTCGCTGACATAGCCGTCTTTTTCAAAACGTACGATTGTGTCGGCAGCCAAAGTCACCTTATTATAATAGTTTCGGTTTGTGTACGGTAATTCTTGATAGTATTTTATAGTTCCCCGGGTAACCAAACCGCGATCGTCGAATTCGGCCAGGGTGTCCATTTTGAACTGGGCGGTTTT
>CAZLYH010000125.1:0-1777 GCA_964563775.1 uncultured Syntrophomonadaceae bacterium
CCGCGGGAGGGGGCATTGCGTCACTGAATGGCGGGGCCATTTTAACCTGGCTGGGTACCTCTCTGCTGCTCAACCTGCTTTTTTTCCTGACCACGGTGGCTATTGGCATGTTTACCGGCATGACTTCCCTGCAGGGGGTTTTGACCTATATCCTGCTGCTTTTGCCGGCCGGACTGTCCCTGCTGATCCCCCACAATATCAGTAAGTTTCTGTACGGTTTCCCTTATGATCATTACCGCAGCACCGGTATAAGTGATCTTTCTCCCCTGGTACGGCTGGAGAGCCTGTCCAATCGCCCCCTGTCTGCGGGAGAAGTCGCGGTTTACCTTTTGATTATTATCGCCATCTATTTGCTGGGCCGGTATCTGTACCAGCGGCGTCCCCTGGAAAGGGCCGGCAGTGCCGTAGCTTTCGATATACTGGGCCAAATACTCAAATACGGGGTCGTCTTTTGCAGTATGCTGCTGGCCGGCACCTTGTTTTCCGATGCTCAGGACGGTATAGGCTGGACATATTTTGGCTACCTGCTGGGCTCTCTGCTGGCCTACATCCTGATGGAGATCCTGCTGGAAAAATCCTGGTATATCTTCCAATGGCAGCGCTTCAAGGGCTACGGAATTTATGCCCTGGTGGTGATAGTCTTCGTCGGTGGGTTAAATCTGGATATAACCGGTTATGAAAAGAGAATGCCGCCGCTCGGGGAAGTGGAAAGTGTTTACCTGGATAATACCTTTTTCCTGTTCGAGCATCGCAGCAACTTTCCCGACGAGGCATATCCGCCGGGCTCAGGACCGGTTCCGCCTATATTTATTGAGCCGGAGAACCTGGCCAGCATTTACGCCCTGCACGAGGCCATTATCAAAAGCCCGGAAGGGAAACGGGTCCAGCAGTTTGGCAAGCAGCGGATTTTCCGTGAACCCACCTGTCTGGTCTATGAACTAAAGGATGGCCGGCGCTTTTACCGGCAATATCGGATTAACAGGGCGATACTGGGTGATAAGCTAAAACCGATCTACGAATCCCGGGAATACAAAGAACTCCATAATGAATTGCTGCGCATCAATCCGGCGACAGTTAATTTGATCGAAGTCAGCACCCGGGAAGGGACCAAGCAACTGCGCATAACCAGAGAAGATCTCATGCAGCAGGCCGTAGCCGCTCTGCGGCAGGACATTTTGGCCCAAAGCTATGCGGAGATGACCAATCCCAAGGCTTCCTGGGCACATATCAGTATCTCCCTGCCCGACCGTAATGGTATCGATCTGGCCTGGCAAAAGTCCTACACCAATTTTGCCAACTGGCTGCGGGCTACCGGGCAGTATGAACAAGCCCGCCTGCTTCCTGAGGACATCAGCCAGGCCCTGGTGAGCCAAGCATTCCAGTTTAATGAATCCGCTCCGGACGGAAGATACGAGCCCAAAAGCCGCTCCATCGACATGGCCGACCTGGAGAAACGACCCGGGGTTTTACACATAACGGACTCCCGGGAACTGGAGCAATGCTTGCAAGATTATTATGACTCTTATTATGAAGAGGCCGCTTACGATGTAATCTTTCTGCTGAAAAACGACCGTACTGTGGAGGGTGTTTTCCTGGAAGGCCAGGTTCCGGCCTTTATTGCCGGGCGCTAAGGTGACAGAGGAACCAGGGAGACCACTGGAAAAAACCTATTTGGATGTATAAATATTCAGGAGTTGTTGACGGAGCATGGTAGGAACACCCTGCGAAGGCGAAGCAGCGTAAGGGGGCGAGCCCCATGGATGGGGCGAGAGTGACC
>CAZLYH010000126.1:0-1695 GCA_964563775.1 uncultured Syntrophomonadaceae bacterium
TTCGAATGCCTCCCGGTCAAAGCTGCAGATCCGCCGTTGCGCTTCCCGTCGCTCCTTGACCAGCCCGGCTTGCCGCAAGACCTTTAAGTGCTGGGAAATGCGCGGCTGGCTCATTTCCAGTACTTCTTCCAGGTCACAAACACAGAGTTCCTGCTCGGCCAGCAAACGGAGAATTATTAAACGGGTAGGCTCTCCCAGCGCCTTGAATACTATCTCAAACATTGCTCATCACCCTTTCAGTAGCTTATATAAGTATATGCTTATATTATAACCAAGCCTGAGCCAAGTCAAGAAGTAGAGCCGCTGGTTGTCTTCTCCTGCTTTTGATTCTGCATGGGTATGGTAAAATATAGAGTAATGCATGCTTAGGAATGCCTTCGCTCATGGGCAATGAATATTGGCAAGCACACGGAAGCATTTTTTTGTATGAGGGGGAGGGGTTAGTGTGAAATCTCTGTCGGCAAATGTTCTTTTGCTGGGCAATAGGAATTTCAATTACTATGTTGTAGGGAAAACCGAGGCGGTAGTAATAGAATGTGGGATGAGCACCGGGGTGGAAATCTTTGCACAACAATGGCGGCAGATTGAGGATCAGCCGCAAATAAAATCCATCCTGGTCCTGCACTCTCACTTTGACCACGTCTGCGGAATACCTATGCTTAAAAACCTTTTTCCTGACACCCGGGTACTGGCCAGTGCCGCTGCCCAAAAGGTTCTCTCCCTGGATAAAGTTCTTACCTCCCTGGGTAAGGCTGATGAGGTGGTTTCCGCGGCCTATTTCAGCCAGGGTCTTATATCATCCCGGCCCGCTCCTTTGCAGATCGACCTTTTAACTGTAGACCAGGTGGTGGGGGAAGGAGACTCGGTTGACCTTGGCGGCAACCTGAAGCTGAACATTCTGGCGACTCCCGGTCACAGTCCCTGCTCTATCGCCGCCTACCTGGCCAACGAACAGATCATGTTTGTCTCCGACGCCGCTGGCTACCGATCCCCGGATGGCTTGATGTCGCCGGTATTTTTCCAGGATTATGACCTTTATATGGAGACAATCCGAAGACTTATGACCTATCCGACTGAAATTCTGGCGGTTGGCCATGGGGAGGTCGTGGTCGGCAAAGGCCAGGTTCAGCAGTTCTATGAACAAAGCCTGGCAGCGGCCCAAGAGGCTTTTAATAAAATCAGAGAAAGACTGGCGGAAGGTGAGCAGGAGGAAAACCTTGCTGGCGAATTGTATCAGACCTACATTAAAGGAGGCCTGGCCTTTTATCCCCGCAATATGATGCTGGGCTCCATGTACCAGCTTATAAAAAATGTGCAGGCACGGATGTAACCCCGGCAATAACCCGGATACCGCTCCGTGCCCCCTGAAGCAGCGAGACGAGCAGCTGGTGTTACCCATGCGCCGTCTTGGCAAAGGAATATTTACACATCCAAACCAGGTCATTATTACTTTTTCAGTGGTTTCGCACCTGCCCTGGTGCTAGCTGAATATTCTTGCCTCCACCTGATTGGTTTCCTCCTCCAGATGGTGAAGGGGAAGGAAAGCAGGTCCTTCCTCATTTTCTCCCTCATAGGTAAATCGGGAACCATGACAGGGACAATCCCAGGATTTCTCGGCCGCATTCCAGCGCAGCTCGCATCCCAGATGGGTACAAGTAGTATCCACGCAGTGAACCTGGCCTTCTTCATCCCGGT
>CAZLYH010000127.1:0-1674 GCA_964563775.1 uncultured Syntrophomonadaceae bacterium
CCGGTATGAAACTGGGGGTCAAGGGTTACTTCATATTGCTTGCCCGATTCCAGCTTGTCAGCGATGTCCAGTTCAAACCTTATCCATGTACCGCCTTTACTAAGTTTGGCAACCTTAAAATCCCCTGAAGTTATGAGGTTGGTCAAAACATCGTCGCCTTCTGTGGCACTATAAGCAGGCCAGGAACCGGTGCCACTGCCAAAGTTGGCGGTCCCATAATCTAATGATACTTCCGCCTTGTCAGTAAGGTTAAACACCCTGAATGAATTTACATGATCTCTGGCATTGGTATTATTAAAACCTGCCTGCATGT
The DNA here is from genome assembly GCA_964563775.1 of uncultured Syntrophomonadaceae bacterium. GTDB lineage: Bacteria > Bacillota > Syntrophomonadia > Syntrophomonadales > Syntrophomonadaceae > CAZLYH01. The sequence goes on from CAZLYH010000127.1 coordinate 314, forward strand.
ACCATAGCAATCTGTCCTTATCTGGATAAATCTCGTTACTGTAAACAAAAAACTTCTCGAAAGTAGTTGTACTATCCAAATCAGCCGCAGGCATGAAAAGATACCTGGGACCGCTACCCGGACTTCCGGGAACAAAATCAAAAGTACCTGCGGCACTGGTCACCACCAGAGCCTTCAAGGAACTGACATCCCCGGCCCAGCTTCCACCAGTTGCCTCTACAAGAACATCATAACGGTAACTGGGGTTTAATCCGGTTACATCATAGGCCAGCGCTTCTGTAGTTGCGCCGTTGACCACATTGGTAGTAAAACCACCAGTAGTATTGCTGACTGTAACCTTATACCCGCTGTCTCCGGCCGCCTCCGGCCAGCTGACCTTGAAGCTATTAGTGGCAATATCACTGATGGTCAGTTCAGCTGGGCCTGCGGCCTCCATAGGTTGAAAGCTATTGATGTTAAACCTCCCGGGAGCATTATCCGCCTCCGGCTCTAGTTCCGAGGGTTCCCCGGTGGCCTCTTCCGGAGGAGCGGGAGGGGTTTCGGCAGGAATATCTCCATCGGTTGTACCAGCATCCCCGTTATCCAGCTGATTACCATCATCGCTGATTCCCGTTGCTGGTTCCAATAACTCGGTGGGTGGTCCTTCGGTATCACCGGCTTGCACCGGCAACACATTGAAAGCTACTGACAGCATGAAGAGCAGCGCTGTCAATAAGGCTAGCGTCGACTTGGTCGAGCCTCTTAAACGCACTTCTTATTCTCCTTCCCAACCTTTTTCTCGAACAACCAAACATGTCCGCACAAAATTCTCTCTAACCCAAAATCAGTTCAAATCCATCCAGTCCCTTTGTATTACTGCCCCCTTTCAGTTTATTTGGTCCCCGCCCTGGAAATAAAAAAACCGGCCAAAGCAGAGCCGGGTCTGGATTATAACAAAAAGGCAAGTCCGTGAAAATACAGACTCGCCTTTGACAGCATCCAGGATTTGGCTTCTCCTTTCCACGACGGGAGGCACGCCCGTTTCCCGGCGTACCCAACGACTTGAGGCCATGGTGCTACTGTAGGCCATCAAGTTCGGAAAAGTTTTATGTAAAATTTTTTTATTTTAAGTCGTTTATATTCTACACCTGTAACCAAAATGATGCAATACAAGAATGATTTCTCTGCAGAAGCCCGTACTCGGAAAAAATCAGTCGGTTATATTGTCGAAATATTGCAGCGATAAGGACACAAGGGGACGCTTTTATTGTGTCATTACCATTAGTGGCAGAAATGACACAATAAAAGCGTCCCCTTGTGTCATGCAGTTGGCTCAGCCCAGCATGGTCTTGAGTTTGTTGATGGCGGCTTTTTCTATGCGG